>NZ_LWFZ01000049.1:0-992 GCF_001635225.1 Oleiphilus sp. HI0086 | reverse complement strand
GAAGACCGGCAGAAAGCGATAAGAGCTGGTGAGTGTCACTTTAATAGGCTTGGGAAGTACACCGATATCGATTCCTTTATAGATAATTGGCAGTGTCATTCTAGTTCTAAAAGCGATGATGTCTCCAATATACTGGTATTTGGAGACAGTCACAGTGCTGATAAAGCACTAGCACTAAGAAAAAATGGACTTGAAGTGACTCAGTTAGGTGGTGCTGCATGCGTTATTGCCCCAGATTACGTTAGCCAGGATAGGCGTTATTGTTCAAAACTGTTCAGTAAGGCAGAAGAGTTAGCTAAGTCAAATCAGCTATCAGGTGTGTTTGTTTCAAATAGGTTTATAGAGAGTGAACTAACTCTCCCTTATCTAGAAGCAATCTTTGAGTATTGGGGAGCCTGGGATGTTCCAGTATTCATTTTTAGCCCGATGCCTGATTTTTATTTACAAATTCGAGAGTTCAAACTTCATGGAACAACTAATATCTCCCCTAGTTTTTCGAGAGAAGAGAAGTTTTTTTCTTTGCTAAAGCACTCTAGCATTCCGTCTAATATTGAAATCGTTAAGACTTCAGAGCTTTGGTGCAAAGACCTTTCTCCAAGCTTGGAAAGACCCTGTAGTGTTGCAAATCAGTTCAGCATATTGATGACAAATAGAGATCATGTTTCAACAGAAGGCGCTAGAGTAATGGGCGAACAAATATTAGTTAACCCTAAACTTAAGAGTGTTGTTGGAAATATAAATTCACAATTTCCAACTAGTAATTAAAGCCGCCAATTGAATGTCGAATAACTTCAGATCACTAGTAAAGAATACTTCTGTATTGGGAGCCGCGAGGCTTGTCGAGTTTGTCATTGGCTTAGTAAAGATAAAAGTCTCTGCTATTTTTTTGGGTATTGCTGGTGTAGGTGTATTTAATCAGCTAAATTTTCTGTCTCAGAAACTTTCTACGTTTACCTTGCTGAGTACTGGTGAAGCGTTGGTAAAACAGATAG
>NZ_LWFZ01000048.1:0-883 GCF_001635225.1 Oleiphilus sp. HI0086 | reverse complement strand
GTTAGATTGGCTTGACATAGATATCGTTTTCCTCGGAAGCGCTCTCTCATCAAGTGATGTGAGAAGCGCTGCTAATCGTCTATACTGCGTCTTTTGAATTTTTCGAAAGGCGCTTATGTTCCGCTTAGTTTACACAATTCTTTTCGCACTCTGTATGCCATTTGTTTATCTGAAGCTTTTATGGCGAGGATTTAAGGCGCCAGAATATAAGGCCAGAAAAATGGAGCGTTTTGGTTTTTTTAATGCGCCAAAGCTGAATAGAAGTATTTGGGTGCATGCTGTGTCCGTAGGCGAAGTGCTAGCAGCGGAGCCAATTATTCGAGAGATTCAAAGGCGTTTTCCAAACCGAGATATCGTTATCACTAGTATGACGCCAACCAGCTCCGAGCAAATTAGAAAGCGCTTTGGCAGTGATGTGTTTCATGTCTATGCACCTTACGATATTCCCTTTATGGTGAAGGCGTTTTTGCGCCGGGTAAAACCTGAATGTCTGATCATTATGGAAACCGAACTCTGGCCAAATATGATTCACCAGGTGATGCGAAGAAACTGCCCGGTTGTCATCGCTAATGCGCGTTTGTCAGAGCGCTCAGCAAAAGGCTACCGACGCTTGAAACCCGCTATTGGTTGGATGTTGAATGATCTGTCACTCGTGCTATGCCAGTACGAAAATGATGCTTCACGATTTGAATCACTAGATATCGCAAAGGAAAAGATTTTTGTAACGGGTAGCGTAAAGTTTGATACGAACGTGGAAGATAGTCATGTTAAAAAAGCCGCTCACCTGAGCGCAAATTTACCCGCTAAGCCTAAGATTTGGGTCGCGGCGAGTACGCATGAAGGCGAAGACGAGCTGGTTTTAAAAGTGCATGAACGTTTGAGG
>NZ_LWFZ01000047.1:0-6486 GCF_001635225.1 Oleiphilus sp. HI0086 | reverse complement strand
ACCGGTGACATCTATACAGGTTTCTGGATTGATGGCGTGCTCAATGGGCAAGGCTCTCTTACAACCAAGGGGGGCCTACTATATGTTGGCGGCTTCTCAGACAATTTATTCCACGGTAACGGTTCCCTAACCTACCCGGATGGCGGACACTACGAAGGTTCATTCTCTAACGGTATGTTCCACGGCAAGGGTGTCGAAACCTATGCGAACGGTAAAAAGTATGTCGGACAATTTATTGATGGCCTCTATCACGGTAAGGGAGAGATCCTAAACCCTAATGGAAGTAAGATCACCGGCACATTTAAAGATGGAAAGCCATTTGGCAAGGCAACGCTAACCACAGCAGAAGGCGAAGTGTTTACTGCCAGATCCAGCGAGCCTGGCGTGTGTTACCGGCAAAAAAGTTATCGAGCAACGGAGTGTCCTAAGCTAGAAGGCTGGTAATCAACGTTTGCAATTAGACACAAACGGCCAGCTACGACACGTCCATACAGAATTTTAAAGTACGAATTTGAATAGAGATTAACGAGGTATATGATGACAATTAAAAGCGCTTTATTGGTAGATGACTCCAAGGTCGCCAGGTTTGCATTGAGTAAGCTTTTAGAGAAAATCAGCCTTAAAGTCGATATGGTTAACTCCGGCGAAGAAGCCTTATCATATTTGGCGTCCAACAATAATCCTGACGTTATTTTTATGGATCAGCTCATGCCGGGTATGAACGGCGTTGACGCTACCAAAGAAATAAAAATGAATCCTGAGACATCAGAGATTCCCATTATTATGTGCACCTCAAAAAAGTCAGATGAATTCTCTGAAGATGCACGTAACTTTGGTATTTATGGTGTGCTAACCAAACCTGCTGAGTCTCAGCAAGTGGTAGAGCTTATTGAAAAGCTCACTAGCGACATAGCTAATAACACGCTACCCAAACCTGCGATTTCTATCTCTCTTAGTGATCAGGAACAGGCTCAACTTGGTAAAATCAGCAAAACTGAGCTTCCGGACGAACTTCAAGACAAACCTGCCGCAGCGCCGAGTGTCGAAGCTTCGTCTGATATCATTGAACAAGTCGCTCGATCAGCCGTAAAAGCGAATGTTAACAACCGCCTTCACGAGCTCCTATCCAGTCTATTCGACGAGCAATACGATCATGTCAAACGCATCCTGAGTGATTCAAAGCAAGAGCAGCAGGATCACTTAAAAGGCATCATGGATGAATACGTCAACGAAATTAATAAGAAAACTGAGTCCATTAAAGAGGAAGTTGCTGCAGAAGTAAGTCTGTTTTTAGGAAACCAACTCACTGAATTTAAGCAAGAGCTTCTGGATAGCAAAGCTCATACAGGCTTAGACCCTGTACAAATTGAAGAATTAAAAGAGCACCTTAGCTCTAGCCAATCTATGGACACTGAGTTTTGGCAACGCTTACAGGGTGACGCAATAAAACAAGCTCATGAAATCACGCGCGAAACTGCAGAAGACGTCGCAGCACAAACAATTGAAACCTATATCAGGCAAAACCGAGCTGCTTCCAATAAGTTTTATGGCATGGCGCTGGCGGCCAGCATAGGTGTATTCGCAGTCGGTATTGCTGTTACTGCAGGACTGTTTGGCTAAGCACTTGAATCAGCATACTGAAGTGACTGCCAAGCGTAAGCGCTCCAGGTCACTTTCAGTATCAACATCCTGAACTCGCCCGCCGAGGTAAACAGGCGTCGTTTTGTTGCGCAAGATTATGCCTTTCGCGCCGCCCTGATTTCCCGGTACAGCCAAGCCTTTTAGCTGAGGCAAATACGACCAAGGAAAGTATGCGGGCACTCCAAGACTAAGCTCCTTGTCCTCTTCTTGATATCCTGCACAAATTATTTCATTCGCTTGCTCATTAACTAAAGTACAGTATTTGCGCAAGTCACTTGTTTCTATTAAGGGCTGATCCCCAAGCAAGAACAACAGGCCATCCACGTTTTCATCTGTCAGCAGGGCTTCGCTCTCTGCAGATGATGCTGCGCTAGCAATGACCTTTCCCATTCCCTCTTGCCATGCACTCTCATGTAAAACCTTTGCAACACCAAAAGAAAGCACACTGTTAATTTCTTTGTAATTAGCGCCCAGCATCACCCAGGTTTTTGGGAAGACCTGAGACACCGTATCAAACACATGTTGCAACAAGGGTTTCCCGTGCCAATCAGCCAGCTGTTTAGGCGAACCGAAACGACTCGATTCTCCAGCTGCCAGGATCACCGCAATAATATTTTTGGCTTCGACGACTTGTTTATCACTCACATTGAGTTCCAGAATAAATTCTATTTATAGGGCTAAGGTGCCTGATAAATATAGAAATTACCACATAGAATAAGCATACCCTACGATATGTATACCAAGAAGCACTAGGCCCAAATAGAAAGACCATGTAAAATAGTCAACTATTCTTACTTAAGCAGCCGAAAACTATGCAAGCCGACACCTCTCTTTTTTCTTATCCTAAGTACTGGGCAGAATGCTTCGGTATTGCACCCTTCCTACCCATGTCTCGTGAGGAAATGGATACTCTGGGTTGGGATAGTTGCGATGTTATTATCATTTGCGGTGACGCTTACGTCGACCACCCCAGCTTTGGCATGGCGGTCATTGGTCGGCTGCTAGAGTCTCAAGGTTATCGAGTTGGAATTATTGCCCAGCCGGACTGGACATCGAAAGATGATTTTCAAAAGCTTGGTAAGCCAAATTTATTTTATGCGGTTTCTGCGGGCAACATGGACTCGATGATCAATCGTTATACAGCTGATCTGAAGATTCGCCATGACGATGCCTACACCCCAAACAACGAGGGTGGTAAGCGCCCTGACCGTGCAGTAACGGTTTATAGTCAGCGCTGTAGAGAAGCCTACAAAGATATCCCGGTTGTGATCGGTGGGATTGAAGCTAGCCTACGCCGAATCGCTCAATACGACTACTGGTCAGACAAGGTAAAACGATCGGTTCTGATGGACTCAAAAGCAGATATCCTACTTTATGGGAATGCAGAGCGAGCAATATCTGAGGTAGCCCTACGTATATCCCGAGGTGAACACCCCAAGGATATGAAAGATATCAAAGGAACAGCTTGCCTACTAAAAGAATTGCCAGAAGGCTGGAATATAAAAGATTCCTCGCGCATCGAAAAACCAAAAGCGCTTGACCCAGCGAACCACCCGTTCCAGAAAAACCCTTATCAAGAAACTGAAATAGAAGGTTCCGAGTCGACAAGTAAATGCGCCGACAATCAGCAAGTCGATAAAGCAGAGCCAATCAAAATTTTACCATTTCCAGAACAAAGCGCTGATAAAGAGAGAGAATTTATCTTACTCCCCTCTTTTGAAAAGGTTTCCAAGGACCCTGTGCTTTATGCTCACACCTCCCGAATACTGCACCTGGAAACTAATCCAGCCAATGCCCGAGCCATTGTTCAGCCTCACGATCAACGCTATGTTTGGGTAAACCCACCAGCCATTCCTCTATCGACAGATGAACTTGATAGCGTCTTCGAACACGCTTATCAGCGAGTGCCTCATCCTAGCTACGGTGATGCAAAAATTCCTGCCTACGAGATGATACGTTTCTCGGTCAATATTATGAGAGGCTGTTTTGGTGGCTGTTCATTCTGCTCGATCACAGAACATGAAGGCAGAGTAATACAGAGTCGATCAGAAGATTCCGTTATCCATGAGATTGAGCGAATCAGGGATATGACACCCGGTTTCACCGGCACCATTTCTGATCTGGGCGGACCTACTGCAAACATGTACCATCAGAATTGTCGCTCAGAGGAAATTCATGCAAGTTGTCGTCGACTGTCATGCGTCTATCCTTCAATTTGCAAAAATCTGATTACTGACCACTCGCCCACAACAAATCTATACCGACGCGCCAGAACACTACCCGGAATTAAACGCATACTTATTGCTTCCGGCTTACGCTACGACCTAGCAGTAGAAGACCCGGAATATATAAAGGAACTTGTTACACACCATGTAGGCGGCTACCTGAAAATTGCACCGGAACATACTGAGAGCGGCCCTTTATCAAAAATGATGAAACCCGGCATGGGCACTTATCATCGCTTTAAAGAACTATTTGAAAAATATTCTGCCGAAGCCGGAAAAAAGCAATACCTTATTCCTTACTTCATATCAGCTCACCCTGGCACGCGCGATGTCGATATGATGAACTTGGCATTATGGTTAAAAGAAAACGGATTTAGGGCGGATCAGGTACAAAACTTTTATCCCTCACCGATGGCTAGCGCCACCGCCATGTACCATTCCGAGAGAGATCCGCTCCACCGGATCAATTACAAGACAGAAAAGGTGTCCATTCCCAAGGGCATAAAACAGCGACGCCTACATAAAGCGTTTTTGAGATATCACGACCCGGACAACTGGCCACTGTTGCGAGAAGCGCTTAAAGCGATGGGTAAGGCTCATTTGATTGGCTATGGGAAAAAACATCTCGTTCCACCAAACCAACCAGTTAAAGGTACTAAGCAAGGTGCCAAGATGAGCCAGAATAGAAAAGCGGCTCAAAGACCAGGAAATAAGAACAAGCAGGGAAATAGAAAGAATCAAAAGGGAAAGATTCTGACCCAGCATACTGGCCTTCCTCCCCGTAAAAGTAAGTAAGAATATTTAACAGACCTAAAAGTGTGCAGCAATACTCACAAATTTGTATTGCTGCACAACAATCCCTATAATCCGCCCCCCCGTTTAAACGACATTTTAATGACCGAGAGAAGCCTTCTCTCAACCAGAGGTATTCATGTTCGAACCCCGCGCAAGCTCGCATCTCAGTATCAAGAACGACGTCCTATCCGGCTTAACCGTTGCATTGGCGCTAGTCCCTGAAGCTGTTGCATTTGCCTTTGTTGCAGGCGTGGAGCCAATTGTTGGTTTGTATGCTGCTTTCATGGTCGGACTCATTACGGCTTGTATCGGTGGTCGACCAGGAATGATTTCGGGTGCTACCGGTGCTCTTGCCGTTGTTATGGTATCGCTGGTCGCACAACACGGTGTTGAATACCTCTTTGCTACGGTAGTTTTAATGGGAATCATACAAATTGCGGCAGGCATGCTAAAACTAGGCAAGTTTATTCGCATGGTTCCCCACCCGGTTATGCTTGGCTTCGTTAACGGCCTCGCGATTGTGATTTTCCTCGCTCAACTTAGCCAGTTTGGAGAAAACAACGGCACGGGCTGGTTGCAAGGAACAGGACTAGAAGGTTCCATTATTGATATTGCCTGGCTCGAAAGTAATGCCATGATCACAATGCTTACTCTCGTTTTTGCTACCATGGCTATTATTCATTTCTTACCCAAATTAACCAAGGCGATACCTTCATCACTGGCAGCCATTGTCATTGTCTCTTTGGTCGTCATTTTCTTTGGCCTTGATACTCGAGTGGTAGGTGACGTTGCATCAATTTCCGGCTCTTTACCTAGTTTTAGCATTCCATCAGTGCCTTTCACTCTGGAGACATTGTGGATCATCTTGCCTTATTCTTTCATATTGGCAGCGATTGGCTTGATTGAATCTCTATTAACCCTCACGCTTATCGATGAAATGACACAAACTCACGGTAAAGGTAACCAAGAGTGTATCGGTCAAGGCGTGGCAAATACTGTAACGGGTTTCTTCGGTGGCATGGGTGGCTGTGCAATGATCGGCCAAAGCATGATCAACGTTAATTCAGGTGGTCGCGGCAGACTGTCCGGTATATCTGCAGGCTTATTCCTACTCTGCTTCATCTTATTTGCCGCGCCTCTGATTGAACAGATCCCCGTTGCTGCACTAGTCGGCGTTATGTTCATCGTTGTCATCGGTACCTTTGAATGGTCCAGCTTCCGAATTCTTCGAAAAGTTCCCCGCTCTGACGCTTTTGTATTAATCCTGGTATCTGGTGTCACAGTGGCAACAGACTTGGCAATTGCAGTAATCGTAGGTGTAATTGTTTCCGCGCTCGTCTTTGCCTGGGAACACGCGAAGCATGTGTATATTCACGAGAAAGAGAATGAAGAAGGTTCAACGGTCTACGAAGTAGAAGGCCCCCTGTTCTTTGGTTCAATTGCGAACTTCCTAGAGCAATTTGATGTTCAAGCGGGCAACGACGACATTATTATCGACTTCGCTCAATCCAGAGTATACGACCACTCAGGCATTGAGGCGATCGACACACTAGCCGAGCGCTACCTGAACGCAAACAAGACTTTACACATTCGCCATCTAAGCCCGGAATGTAGAAGCTTGCTTAAAAACGCCGGTGATTTGATCGAAGTCAACGTGATAGAAGATCCGAACTACCATATTGCGACAGATAAGCTAGACTAAGACTTGAATTTAGTTGCCCTTCCTAGCAGGAGCTTATCAGATGACTAGTAAAGATAAATTTGGTTTAGATAAAGTACTTAATCGCTTTAATAAAGAGTTCGAGAAGACATCCGATCATTTTAA
>NZ_LWFZ01000046.1:0-763 GCF_001635225.1 Oleiphilus sp. HI0086 | reverse complement strand
GAACTCCGAAAAACGTCAGCGTGTTGCACGAGAAGTCTTTGATATTTATGCGCCTTTGGCACATCGCTTAGGTATAGGCTATATCAAGTGGGAGCTCGAAGACCTGTCTTTTCGCTACTTACACACTTCAGCCTATAAAAAGATAGCGAAATTGCTGGATGAGCGCCGAGTTGACCGGGATTCTTTTGTAAAAAGAATGACTGAAAAACTTGAGCTTGAATTAGAGAATGCCCACATCCGCGGCGAAGTCGCTGGCCGAAGTAAACACATCTATAGCATCTGGCGAAAAATGCGCCGTAAGAATCTAGATTTTTCTGAAATTTACGATATTCGAGCTTTTAGAATTCTGGTGCCCAGTGTACAAGACTGTTATTCGGTACTAGGTGTTGTGCATTCCTTGTGGAAGCATATTCCTTACGAATTTGATGACTATATTGCTAACCCGAAAGAAAATGGCTATCGCTCTTTGCACACAGCTGTCATTGGGCCAGAAGGAAAGGTCATGGAAGTGCAGATCCGTACGAGGGAAATGCACGAGGAAGCCGAACTGGGAGTTTGTGCTCACTGGCGCTATAAAGGTACCGATGTTAAAAGTCGATCTTCAGGGTATGAGGAAAAGATCAACTGGCTTAGACAAGTACTGGAATGGCAAGAGGAGGTGGGTGATGCCTCGGAAATTGCAAACCAGCTAAGCTCAGACGTTGGTGAAGACCGTATTTACGTATTTACACCTGATGGCCATGTTGTTGATTTGCCAAATGGC
>NZ_LWFZ01000045.1:0-862 GCF_001635225.1 Oleiphilus sp. HI0086 | reverse complement strand
CTGAACTTTGTGCAAGGTATGAAAGCTAAGCCTTCAGAAATAAGAATTGTTCATGGTGACGATGATGCGAAAATGGCTTTAAAGCAGGCGCTACGGGAATTATTGGGGGAAGAGGTAGGTTTAAGTATTCCTTAAAGAGTAACGTAGCCATAGAAAAGGTATTAAAAAACAAGCTATTCGCTAAGAAGTGCAGAACAGAGCAGGCTGATATAATCTTTCACATTATAGTATTTTTGCTTTGCAAGTACGGCTTCTAACTTTTTCCAATCAAGGTTAAGGTCGTCATGAATGATGGCGTTTCGCATGCCTATTGCGCCGCGCATTTCATTTATTTCAGGAGTGGTAATGGCGAGTTGTTCGTAGATTCTTTCAATGCTAGCTCGGGCTTCCGAAGGAACAGGTTTAGATATCTTCTTGAGATAGTGCTTTGAGCAGCCAATAGCAGCCTCGATAGGAACCTGTAGATTCCTTTCTACAGCGCTACGTTCGTTAAATGTTAAGGGGCGTTTCTGAATGGTGCAGGCCAACTCATCCAAACCAGCCAAGTGCTGAGCGACTTGTTCTTTGATGGCAAATACATAGGCTTGGTATGTCGACATAGTAAATTCTCTGGAACGCCGTTTAAGGATAATGTTGCTGGTGTTCATGGGCATATTCACTCCATAATGACCATATTCGCTGTTCTTCGCTATGAAGGCGCAAGTCATTGCCAATGTAGAGCGGAGTGCCGAGATCAATAATGTTGTAAGCCAATGGCACGGGCACTGAGTTAATATCAACGATTGATATATTCTGGTCTAGATTATTTGACCATTGATACTCAAGGTCTTGAATGAATTTGTCTGCTTGATTACATTCCTTA
>NZ_LWFZ01000044.1:0-932 GCF_001635225.1 Oleiphilus sp. HI0086 | reverse complement strand
GCGGTTTTGATGGAAAGTTTAATTATTTAGGTGATGGCTTGGCACTTGCTGGAGCCGTTTTTTGGGCTCTTCACTTATGGGCTATCAGTTTCTGGGTGGGCAAGCATGACTTGCTTGTTCTCGCACTTTTTCAATTTATTGTCTGCGCTTTATTAAGTTTAGTTTTTTCCCTGAGCTTTGAGGGCGGCCCTATGGCTAGTCTCAACTCTGCTTATCTTTGGGCCTTGTGTAGTGGCATCTTCGTTGTGGGTATGGCGTATACACTTCAGGTCTTTGCTTTAAAGAAAGCAGACCCCTTTATTGCAGCGATCATATTTTCGATGGAGTCTGTTTTTGGCGCAATGGTTGGTTACTGGGTATTCGATGAAGTCTTAGGTATGTACGGCTTTGTGGGAGCTATACTGATGCTTCTCGGTTTTGTACTTGCGNAGTCTCATGNGAAACAGAACTAATAATCGTTATTGATTACTACTGAATCCTGATACAGCCTGCTTTTTCAGTACAGCACCCTGTTTTATCAACTTCGACTCCACGATCCGATAGCGGACATTCATCGAGTTTGTCTATCACGCCATCCTGGTCTGAATCGAGTTGGAGCTGTAGATTCTCAAATGGGGTTCTTACGATTTTTTCCACTTTAGGAATGTGTTTTTTGAAGCCAAAATAACGGCCTATATGAAAGCCGCTGAAGCGAGCATCTTTGGCATGATTGGTATAGTCAAAGCTGATGAACCAGGGACTATCGGTGAATCTGTAGTAAGCACCGATTCCCCAGGTAACTTGTACAGTTGACTCTTCTTCATAGCCAATACGCGAGTCTGTTGCTTCTGTATTGAGCCAGGTTCCCCCAAGTTTGAAGTGGGCATTGAAAGGCTTATATTGGGGTAAGAATCGATATGCAATCATTAGACTTGGGGCTCGGTATCTAATCG
>NZ_LWFZ01000043.1:0-887 GCF_001635225.1 Oleiphilus sp. HI0086 | reverse complement strand
GCTATCAGCTGCGCAATCCACCATGCATCCAGCTCTTTGGCATCTTCATCGCCACTGACCTCAAAAGGCGATTGCCCCCCCTCAACAAAGCACAACAGGTTCACGTGATTCTGTAATACGCTATTGCTGCTCGACGCATCGGCCTCACTCTCAGTATTGTTTAAACACTCCACAACCTGCATCTTCAGCTCAAGCGTCAGCGCACTAAAATCTATATCTTCAGGTAAAATGTTTTCTGACTCGTCAATATATAAAGTCGGGATATTGTCTGAATTGGCGACAGGCTCTGGTTCATTAACACGAACGCCATCCGAGGCAAACTCGTCTTCAAGCTCATTTCGATACTCTGAATCTGATCCATCGACACCCTCATCACTTTGATGTATTCGGGCAAAGCTCTCTTCAATTAACTCTAATGCAGCACGAATCATTGACTCTGGGTTATAAAACCCCATATGCGCCTTACTTTCACCAATCAACACTGACAATGCAGTCTCTTCAGACTCACATAGAGTCTCCAGCGTATCCTGGCACCGCAAACCTAAAAACTCTTCGCCATGGTCAACCGTAAATAAGACGAAGTCAGAATCATTAACCCGCCCTAAAACACCACCACCAAGCATACCACTCAATTGACCTGCAACATCCTTAGCGAAACTCGGCTCCAAACTTGCTGCATCATCTGTTTTGGTATCGTAAAAACGAATATAGAGTAAGTAACACTCTGCAGTTCGCTTGCCTTTCTTCATCAAGGTTCTAACCTGACGACAAAACTCTGATTTACGTATTAGGCCTGAACCTTCGTCATAATTCGACTCATACGCTATCTTGTCGTAAACCTCGGCAACCATATTGTCGAGGCTCTGGTTAACCATGGGTAGTTCATA
>NZ_LWFZ01000042.1:0-1521 GCF_001635225.1 Oleiphilus sp. HI0086 | reverse complement strand
GCTGAACCGGGAAGCCAGTAATCGTCGACACTAACCGCTAGCAAGGCACGATCTGTGTAGAGTCGATATTTGTCGATAGGTCAAAAAAGTCAGATCGTGTACGAACTGCCATTACAACCTCTTCCAAAGAAGCATTTCCTGCTCGCTCACCCAATCCGTTAATAGTACATTCAATCTGGCGTGCACCATTGGTTACCGCAGACAAAGAGTTTGCAACCGCTAAGCCGAGATCATTGTGAAAATGTACTGAGAAAATAGCTTTGTCTGAATTTGGAATTCGCTCGATAAGGTTTNTTATGGTTTCACCAAACTGCTCGGGAATCGCATAGCCCACCGTATCCGNGATATTTATTGTGGAAGCACCAGCATTAATCGCTTGCTCTATAATACGACAAAGAAAATCCAACTCTGAACGACCAGCATCTTCACATGAAAACTCGACATCATCTGTATAGCTTCGCGCTCTTTTTACTGCTCGCACAGCTTGCTCGACAACTGCATCCGGCTCCATTTGAAGCTTATACTTCATATGGATCGGAGAGGTTGCGATGAAGGTGTGAATACGCGACGCATTTGCTCCTCTTAAAGCTTCAGCAGCACGATCGATATCCTTATCCAATGCTCTGGATAGAGAACATATTCGAGAATCTACTATTGTATCAGCGATAGATTTAACCGACTCAAAGTCGCCCGGACTTGCAATCGCAAACCCCGCTTCAATAACATCAACACGCATCTTCTCAAGTGCACGAGCAATTCTCAATTTCTCTGCCTTGGTCATCGATGCACCGGGGCTTTGCTCGCCATCTCGTAGGGTCGTATCAAAGATAACAAGCTTATTTTTATCGGACATTCGCCGTGCTCCTAAATCAATATCCTAAAGAGTTTATCTAAGCTAATACAATACATTGCAGCTTATTAAATCAAACCGCTAACTATAGCGACAAGACCTAAGTTAAACAATGCTCAGTCAGTAAGAATTCACGTTATTTCGATATCTCTACAGAGTAGCGAGCCTATAGAGTGTCTAGAGTAAACAACCTAGTAAACTATCATATGCTCGATATTGCGAATTGGTCTATCAAATAAAGCAAAGACCATTGAACTTCTCGCGATTATAGACGAAAATTCGCGCTTCGCTTTGAACTTGTAATTTTAATTGGGGATACGTCAAGATGACGGCACAGAAAATACTATTTACCGCAGTAATTTTTCTTTTTAGTACGCTAGCGTCAGCGCTAGAAAAGAAAACAATTTGTACATGGGATCCAGTAGGGAAGAACGGCCCAGTAATGACTTTCTATTCAGATTTAAAGCCAAAAGCTATCGCATGGGGTTTAGATCTTGAGTTTATCGCTTATACCGATGAAAAAGTTGCTGCTAACGACTTCAAAGCTGGTGTATGTGACGGCGCTCACTTGAGTGCAATCCTATCACGTCAATTTGTTCCTTTCGCAGGGACACTTGATGCAATTGGCGGTATCACTTCCGACTCTGGTCTTGGTAAAATTCTTGCTACTC
>NZ_LWFZ01000041.1:0-877 GCF_001635225.1 Oleiphilus sp. HI0086 | reverse complement strand
GTAACACGGAGTTAATTGGTGCAAGAATCGCCTGCCCATTCACTGGGTAAGCCTTGATTGAACCTGTCGAGTCACTATCAACTGATTCAACCTGCGGTAAAGCTTGCAGCTGTCTGATAATGTCTTCATTATGTTCTGAAAGCCTGACTGTCACCGCGTTATGATGCTCTGACATGGCAGCTAGTTCTTCAGGCGTTCCATCAAAGACGATGGCTCCTTGAGCCAAAATCATGGCACGAGAACAAACCGCACTCACCTCTTCAAGTATATGCGTCGAGACAATAACAATCTTGTCTTCTGACAAATCGTGGATTAACTGTCGAACCTGATGTTTTTGGTTTGGGTCCAAGCCATCAGTCGGCTCATCCAGAATTAGCACTTTGGGATCATGAATCAAGGCCTGGGCGATCCCCAAACGGCGGCAATAACCTTTCGACAGGTTTTCTACCTTCTTGTTCAGAACCGGTTCCAACGCGACCTTTTCCACAACCTGGTCAATTCGGGTCTGCAGCTGAGCCCCAGAAAAACCTCGCACCTGACCGATAAACCTTAGTGATGCGATAACCGTCATATCTGCATAAGCAGGTGCACCTTCAGGCAGATAACCAATTTCTTTCTTGGCGGCAATCGGGTCCGATAAAACATCATGTCCCATTACCGCTATCTGCCCCTCACTGGGTGCCAAAAACCCTGTCAGGATCTTCATTGTTGTTGATTTACCTGCGCCATTTGGCCCTAGAAACCCTAAGACTTCACCAGGTTTGACAGTAAAGCTGATATTATTTACAGCGCAGAAGTCATCAAAATTTTTAGTAAGATTGGAAACTTGTATCATGGTTTACTCTGAATTGAATTAACTCTAGATTCATATTGTTAT
>NZ_LWFZ01000040.1:0-892 GCF_001635225.1 Oleiphilus sp. HI0086 | reverse complement strand
GTCGGAATGCGCAATAAAAGATTTGTGATGGGGAATTTTGACGCCTCCCAGGATAATTTCTTCACCCTCGCAAAATGCGTGCACGTCATAACCGTTCCCGATTCTCGGAAAGCTATTCATTTTTTCACCTCGTCCCAGCTGCGTCCGCGCAGCCAAGGTATCTGCAGCCAAACGTAAATCGTGCGGCCGCGTAATTTTGATATTGTCATCTGAGCCTTCAACTAGGCAGGGCGCCCCACCCATATGCTCTATTGCTGACGACTCATCGGTCACCGTCAGCCCAAGCCGCTGACATTCACTTAGGGCATGGCGCAGCTCGGCAAAACGAAAGACTTGTGGTGTAAATGCTCGCCAAAGTTTGTCCCGATCCGAAGTACCCTCAATCGCCCTTCCATCTTGTGATACCTTAATCGTATCAACAACGCGAGACGCCAGAATAGCACCGCCCTCTGAACCGTCCCAGGCGTCAACATGTTCAATCAAGTTATCTATATCTTCTCGACTTAAACAGGGCCGCGCAGCGTCATGCACCCACACCCAATCTTGCTCATCGGCAATACCTACCAAAGCATCAAGACCATTTAAAACAGTATTGAAGCGTTCACTACCACCCTTATACTGAATCACTCGAGCATCTTGAGCCAAACTATCGCTATCAAAATAGTCATCAGCCTCGGAAATACCTATATGCACCTGAGTAAAGCGAGGGTGGTCAAGGAAGGCTTTGGCACTCAGATAAAGAACACTGCTTGAACCAAGCTGAAGATATTGTTTAGGGATGTCACTTTGCATTCTGCTGCCAACACCCGCTGCCGGAATAATGACCCAAAACCGAGGTAGTGCTTGCTTAGCAGAGTCTAAGCCTGAGAGGGGTGAGGAGGTAAACGAAGGA
>NZ_LWFZ01000039.1:0-1118 GCF_001635225.1 Oleiphilus sp. HI0086 | reverse complement strand
CAACACATCCCTTAGTGCCAGTGTTGACAGGAATAAAGTATATCTCAATGAGAGCTTCAACCTTAAGCTTCAGGGGAATGTGGATATCGACTTTAGCCTGGGCGGCTTAATGAGCTTTGGGCGAAACCAGATTGAAGCGCCAACAATTAAAGGGCTTGAAGATAGCTTTGAGATCCTTGATCGCCAGCAGAATTATAGTATGCGCTCCATTAATGGCGATACAACAACCGAAGTTACATGGAACTATACGCTTAGCCCAAAGCAGGCCGGTACACTAACTATTCCTCAGGCAATACTACAAGGAGCCAAATCTGAAGCTATTGTTATAGAGGTTGTGGAGGGTAAAGCACCCATCGACGCGGACAACCCTCCCCCTGTTTTTATTGAAGTTGAAACAGACAAATCAGATGTTTACGTTCAGGAACAAATCCAATATACCGTTCGCTTATTTTCCTTAGGAAGGCTTAGTAGCGGAAATTTAAGTGAGCCCGCCACAAGCAATGCCATCATTGAACCTTTTGGCGAGGAAAATAAATACTATCGTATGGCTTATAACCAACGCTATGAGGTCATTGAACGAAAGTACCTAATCTATCCTCAAAAAAGTGGTGCTCTCTATATCGATGGTTTAGCCTTCAACGGTGTGCTTATCGACAGCTATCAACGTAGACGCATACGTGTCTCGGAAATATCGGATGCTGTTCAAGTGAATATAGCACAGCCGAACCCCAATTTTACTGGTCAACACTGGTTACCAGCAAAGAGCCTGCATTTAAGTGAAAAATGGCAAGATGAGCAGCTCGAACTATCAATCGGTGATGCATTTACGCATGAAATCACCACCTCTGCTTTAGGTTTACTTGGGTCAGCCCTTCCCCCAATACCCGCGGTATCAAATGAACGGGTTAAGTCATACCCCGATAAACCGTCTGTTGAATCACAAGCTCACGAAGGCGGCTCATATGCCATACGAAAGGACGCAACAACATATATTGCCATCAAACAAGGCGAAATTACGCTACCGGAAATACGCATACCTTGGTGGGATACAGTCAACGATGTTGAGCGTATTGCTACACTCCCGGAGCGAACAATCATCATCAAACCGGGCGCTGTAA
>NZ_LWFZ01000038.1:0-750 GCF_001635225.1 Oleiphilus sp. HI0086 | reverse complement strand
CTTCTGGTGACTTCATTGCACTCAAACCTTTAACTGTTGCGCGAACAACGTTAACTGGGTTTGTAGAGCCGTAGCACTTAGCAAGTACGTTTTGAATCCCTGCGACTTCTAGCACTGCGCGCATTGCGCCGCCAGCGATGATACCAGTACCATCTGAAGCAGGCTGCATATAGACCTTAGAGCCACTATGCTTTGCAGTTACAGGATATTGCAAGGTTGTACCGCTAAGAGGTACGTCAACCATATTCTTGCGAGCTGCATCCATTGCTTTTTGAATAGCGATTGGAACTTCACGCGCTTTACCACGACCGAAACCTACACGACCTGCACCATCACCAACAACAGTTAGTGCTGTGAAACCGAAGATTCGACCACCTTTAACAACTTTTGCTACACGGTTAACTTGTACAAGTTTTTCCTGTAGCTCTGGACCGTTTTTGTCTTCTACGCTCATCGTAATGCCCCTTAGAACTCTAATCCGGCTTCACGCGCAGCGTCAGCCAATGCCTTTACACGACCGTGATATTTAAAACCAGCACGATCAAATGCTACTCTTGAAACACCAGCTGTCTTTGCTCGCTCAGCGATCAAAGCACCAACTTTAGTAGCCGCGTCAATGTTACCTGTACCTTCGCCGCGAAGATCTTTATCCAGAGTAGAAGCAGAGGCTAAAACCTTGTTTCCTTCACCTGAAATAATCTGTGCGTAGATATGCTTAGGTGTACGATGAACTGTAAGTCGGGTCTCACC
>NZ_LWFZ01000037.1:0-962 GCF_001635225.1 Oleiphilus sp. HI0086 | reverse complement strand
CGACAAGATAGTCGTGGCGCTTTTTAAACTCGGTAACCATTGTTGTGATGCATTCCTGGCTGCCATTTAGTGCTTCCAACGCCGCGGCTTGAGAAATGGAGCAGGGGTTCGATGTGCTTTGCGACTGAATCTTTTTCATCGCAGCGATTGCTTTTTCTGGTCCTGCTGCGTAGCCAATGCGCCAGGCTGTCATTGAATATGCTTTAGAGACACCATTCAAAACAAAGGTGCGGTCATATAGCTCTGGGCAGGCGTTCAATATGTTAACGAAAGGTTGTTCTGTCCATAGAATATGTTCGTACATATCATCGGTAACGACTAAAATCTCAGGGTGTTGTTTTAGTACCTCGCCAATGGCAACCAGTTCTTCACGTGTATAAGCAATCCCGGTTGGGTTCGAGGGAGAGTTTAAAACTACGATTTTGGTTTTATCGGTAATTGCTGCTGACAGTTGCTCGGCAGTCATTTTAAAACGGTTATCAAGGCTCGTTTCAACAATAACTGGTTTGCCTTCCGCTATCTTGACCATGTCGGGGTAGGATACCCAGTACGGTGCAGGGATAACGACTTCGTCGCCTGGGTTTAGCAAGGCAAGTGAGAGATTGAAAAAGCTTTGCTTTCCGCCAGACGATACGAGGATCTGCTTAGGCGTATACTCAAGCTTGTTATCGCGCTTGAATTTATCGATGATCGCGCCTTTTAGTTCTGGAGTGCCGTCTACTGCGGTGTAGCGCGTCTGGCCATTTTTTATTGCACTAATCGCAGCCTGCTTAATGTGTTCAGGGGTGTCGAAGTCTGGTTCGCCAGCGCCTAAGCCGATAATATCTTTACCTGCGGCTTTTAGTTCATTGGCTTTGTTGGTAACAGCCAAGGTCGGAGATGGTTTTATAAGTTGTACCCGGTTTGAAAGTTCCAGGGCAGATAAAGCTGGGTTGGATGATTGTGCTTCCAAGTCTGTTTCC
>NZ_LWFZ01000036.1:0-15144 GCF_001635225.1 Oleiphilus sp. HI0086 | reverse complement strand
ATAAGGCTAACTCTGACGTCACCGAACTCACTGCCGTCACACCGTCAAATGCAGCCGGATAAAACTTTTCGCTACTCGACTCATTCCCCGCTGCAGCAATTACGATAATGCCTTTAGCAATAACTGCATCGATTGCGGTCTTCAAGGTATCAGAGAAGCCTTCGCCACCGAGAGAAAGATTGATCACATCGGCAGGGTCACTAGGCAGCTCACCGCTATCATTGTCTAAGCCTCCTGCATACATGATCGCATTCGCCAAGTCCGCATCGGTTCCTTGGCTAACACCGTCTTCATTTTCTACCCCTAGAACGCGAAGAGCCATGACTCTTGAATTAAATGCTACACCCGATATGCCTTCACTATTATTACTTTGGGCAGCGACAATTCCAGCAACATGCGAACCATGATGCACTCGACTCAAATCCGTAGGGTCATCATCGAAACCGTCTTCGTCTCCGGAATATTCTGTGTCGGAAATAAAATCGTAACCACTTGTAGTCAACTGGTTGCGCAGATCAGGATGATCGGGATTGATTCCACTGTCGATGACAGCAACAATTACCCCGTCACCTGTAGCAGTATTCCATGCATCTTCAACCTTAAGTAGTGACAGATTCCACTGTTCTGAATAACGACTGTCGTTCGGGACGAAGGTAGCTCGGCGATAGTAGTTTGGCTCTGCGACCTCAATACCATCTAGTGCTTTTAGCTCTTCTAACAAAACCAGCGTTCGCCATTTTCTTTCGAGCTTACTAGCCTTGGACCAAGAGGTGCTTGAATTTACTCTTAAGTTACTATTAACGGTCGCATCGAAACGAAATAACTCTGCACTCAAACCCGCCCGCTTGGAATATTCTAGTCCGTAGCGCTCTACTAAAGTCCGTTGCAAGCTATCAAGTGAACGACTGCGTGTTGATGCGCCTTGAGCACTTGAACTCTGATCGAATGCAAGTAGCACCTCGCCTGGCACGAAGTCTAAGCGACTCGCTTCACTTAGCAGGCGTGCATTATCAGCACTTAAGTTTTGTGAAAGCGATAGCGTATACAGTAGCGCATCGTGCCCTTGTGTTGTGGCTACGCGCACATAGTATTCATTGGTAAGGGGAACAACTAAAGATTTGGCACCCGGTTCTGATATAGATAGTTCAGCCACAACGACGCCAGACTGATCTACTGCCCTGAGTTCAACAAGGGCATTGATATTGAATTCCTCTTCGTTAGCAGGAAAGACACTTAAACTTACAGTCTGGCCTTCGACCAAGGAAACTCGGTAATAATCATCAAGATCTTCCTCAAACTGATAGCAAAAACCAAGATCCTGAGACTTGCCATTTATGTAGCCTCCAATTGTAATCGGGTTACTAACCAGCTGGGCCGAAAAAAGAGAGTTATTCTGCTCACTAAGCGTGGAGCATGTTTGCTCAACATCAAGATCTACATTGGTATCAGGCTTTACGCTCACCTGGCCTTCGATTGTCACCAAGCCATCGTAAGTATCATCACTCAGCTTACTACCGCTTCCACAAGCAACTAAGGACAAGGCCAGGATACTCAATAGCAGCTTTAAAAAAGGGTGTGTACTCATATATGAAATCTCGATTACTGATAGCTAAAGACTTAACGCCAATAAATCAACCTTAGGACTAGGGCGAATAAATAGTCTATTAGTAAATTGTAGCAAAGTTAGGGAAATCTTTTTTGTTCTGACTCTGCATTTAACTGCCTGAGACGCGCCATTTTTTCGCCAATTTTTAGCTCTAAACCACGATTTACCGGGTGATATAACTGCGTGCCAGCAAGGTCTTCAGGAAAATAACATTCACCAGCAGCAAAGCCATCAGGCTCATCATGAGCGTAACGGTACTCCATTCCCATACCCTGATCTTTCATGAGCTGTGTAGGCGCATTTCTTAAATGCATTGGCACTGTCTCATCTCCGCCTTCCTGCACCAAACGTCGACAGGCATTAAAAGCGCTGTATACCGCATTGCTCTTTGGGGCGACAGCTAAGTAAATCACAGCGTGCGCTATACTCAGCTCACCTTCGGGGCTACCTAAGCGCTCCTGAACATCCCAGGCATTTAAAGCAAGTGTTAACGCTCGGGGGTCTGCATTACCAATATCCTCACTCGCCATCCTAACTACGCGCCTGGCTATATATAGAGGGTCACAACCGGCATCAATCATACGGACAAACCAATATAGCGCGGCGTCGGGATCAGAACCTCTAACAGATTTATGCAGAGCAGATATTTGTTCGTAGAAGATGTCTCCGCCTTTATCGAAGCGCTTAAGCGAACTTTGGATAACCTCTTCAATATTCTCTTTACTAACGACGCACCGCTTAGCATCTCTATCCGCCAGATCAACTGCTAGTTCAAGAAAGTTTAAGGCCTTGCGAGCGTCACCATCTGCAACCTTTGCCAAAATATCGACTAGCGATTCGTCTATTTTCACGTCAATATCGGGGAAGCCATTTCGATGCGCTAAAGCGTTGCTTATAACCAAAGCGGTTTCGTGCGAGTCCAACTTTTTTAATACATAAACCCTTGCACGTGAAAGTAATGCATTATTCAATTCAAACGAGGGGTTTTCGGTTGTCGCGCCGATAAAGATAACAGTGCCATCTTCAACAAAGGGTAAAAAAGCATCTTGCTGGGACTTATTAAAGCGGTGGACTTCATCTACGAAAAGTATTGTGTCCCTACCCGTTTGTTGACGATACATCTTTGCCTGTTCAATCGCCGAACGGATATCTTTCACACCACTCAATACTGCAGATAAGGGCAAGAAGTTGGCATCGAAGTGCTCAGCTAATAGATTCGCAAAAGTAGTCTTGCCGACGCCAGGCGGCCCCCATAAGATCATAGAATGAAGAGCTTGTTTATCTATGGCTTGCCTTAATGGACGAGAAGGCCCTACCAGGTGACTTTGACCAACATACTCTGACAGGTCTGCAGGTCTTACACGCGCAGCTAAAGGCGCATAGCGTTTGCTTGTAGATTCTTTCTGGGATTCACTAAAAAGCGGCGCGTCATCGAATAAAGACATTTTCTATCTACCTATGAGCCGGGTATTTGGACATCTCTAATAATGTCAGTACCTTCTGGTAATTCAGGCGTAAAGGTATTACTTGGCAGCTCTAAATTAACTTGCGACTGAATAAAGCTCATTGTACTTTCTTGCCCTAAAGCATCTGTGATCCGGAGTTCGCTCACATTCGAACCAGAGAAACGTAACTTCAGCCCCTCAAATAAGCTTTCCTCTGATTTTGGCTTTAAAGTGAACTGCCTTATTGATGGTTCAAACCATGCCATTTCTACCTCAAATAGCTGACCAATTTTTTGAGTATCACCACTAAACAATATTGCGGGAGTCGTTTGCACCTGCGAGCCCACAGCTTGGATAGTTGCCTGCTCTAAGTCAGGGTCATAAACAGTTACCTCCTTTCCATCAGAGATAACAATTTGTTCGAGCGGTTCATAGGTACGCCAGAAGAATTTGCCTGCTCTATCTGCTTTAAGCTCACCTTTAGACTCCTGAATACGTGCACCACGCTGATCAACAGAATATTGTACAAAAGTCGCAGAAAGAGTTTTTATCCTATTCAGAGACTCTACAAGCTCATCCAGTGCAGAGCCTTGCGTTTCAGGTGCTGAATAAACTGAACAGGTAAAAAGAGATAAAACGGAGAAGAAAATAAATCTATACATAGTGTGTCCATAACAAGTAATACAAGGCGTATACACCCTAAATAAGCGTAAGCCTTTCGCTAGAACGCAACTTTAACACATGAAACAAAGCTGAAAAGATAATTGTTGTTCATCTTATCATCTTGGCTATTTGCATAGATAACAACCCGAATTCTAAACGCTCAGCCCCTATTCACCACTTAAAACACTACATATCGGCATATCTAGAGCCACAAAAATTGATTCAGAATCACTCACCCACTAGCGATCTTCTCTCATTAAACTACACTTGAGGATCAGTGGTTTAGATATTTCCACTTCTAACAATGGTGATCATTTTGAACGATGGCGACAAAGCCAACAATCAGGGCTACAGCTTGGGTGTAAGGCTTCTAAGAGTTGTCTTTTCACTCTAATTGCTGATTACTTTGGTGATCACTGCTGTACATATGTATAACGAGTACCAGCAACAAAAGTTACGCATAGACCGTAACCTTATTACCTACCAATCGATCTTTGGAAAGTCTATTGCCACAGCTTGGTGGAATTATGATATGGAGCAACTTGAAGCTACGCTCCAGGGGGTATTAGGGCTTGCCGATATTTCAGGAATCCTGCTGATAGATTCAGAATCGAAACAGATTTTCGTCGATGGAAATAGCCCCAAAGAGAACGTAGATAAAGACAGCTGGGCAAATAAGTTCTATCAAGAATTCGAGGTGAGCTACGATGGACGTAAAATGGGTACACTTTACTTGTTTTCAAGCAGAGACATAGTAATAGACCAAGTTAAACACAATTTTCTATTCATTTTGGTGAACGCTGTTATTAAGTCAATTGTGCTATGGATACTCTTTCTGTGGGCGTTTAACAAGTTTCTAGTTAAAGCACTTGATAAGTTTCTGATTAAGATGGAAACAACTGACTTTGACAACATACATGACGATAGGCCAACTCTATCTGCTGAACTCTCACACCCCGGGCTTGATAGCCGTGAATTACGGCGCTTAGATAATGTATTCACATCACTTAAAAAGCGTCTTGATAAATCGAAAAACAACTTGCTTTCGCTTAACTCAAATCTTGAAGACATTGTCAGCAAACGTACGAGCATGCTTAAGCGACAGAGTAGTCTACTAGAAGCAATGAGCAGCCAGGCACGAATAGGCGCATGGGAATATGACGTTCAAAGTAAAGTGCTAACCTGGTCGTCAAAAACGAGAGAGATATTTGAGGTAGACGATAGCTTCACTCCCACGCCCGACTCTATCAAGCAATTCTATCCCGAACAAAGCATGGGGAAACTTGAAGCACTCCAACTCGAAGCCATCAGATCCGGCACGCCTTGGGCTGAACAGTTAAAAGTAAAAACACATAAAGGCCATCATATTTGGATCACTAGTACCGGTGAAGCAGAGTTTGAAGATGGAGTCTGCCTTCGTTTGTATGGTTCAGTGCAGGACATTGATGCCGAGGTAGGGGCTCATCAAGACCTTGTAGATGCAAAACAAAAAGCCGTGGCTGCAGACGTTGCTAAAAGCGAGTTTTTAGCCAGCATGAGCCACGAGATCAGAACTCCCATGAACGGCATTATGGGTATGCTCCACTTGCTACTAGGTAGCGATCTAAGCGAACAGCAGCGAGATCAGGCTGAACTATCTCTTTCTAGCGCAGAATCCTTACTGTCACTACTAAACGAAATATTAGATATTTCGAAAATAGAAGCTGGCAAGCTAAAACTCGAATATATCGATTTTGACCTTTCTGAGCTTCTTCGTCACCAAGAAAGCTTATGGAAAGGGACTGTTGAAAAGAAAGGCGTCAAGCTTGAACTCCAGTGCACAGACATTTCTCATCAGTATTTAAAAGGTGACCCGAATAGAATTAAGCAAATCGTTTCGAATCTAGTCAGCAATGCAGAAAAGTTTACCGAACAAGGCATTATCAAAATGACCGCTTCGACCTTAGAAGTTGGCGATAAAATAAAAGTGAGTATTAGTATTACTGATACTGGAGTAGGTATAAAACAAGCAAAACTCGGCACAATCTTCGATATTTTCTCACAAGAGGACAGCTCTACCACACGTAAGTATGGCGGGACAGGTTTAGGCTTAACTATCGTGCGCGAACTATCTGAAATGATGGGAGGTCACGTAGACGTGGTGAGTAAATTAGGATGCGGCAGCACATTTACCGTTCAGCTATTATTAGATATTGGGAAACGCCACAAGCCATCAACACACTTGAGCCACGAGAACGTGACAACAAAGCCTCTCTAGGCAGTTTCAATATTTTGTTGGTAGAAGATGTCAAAACAAACCAATTGATAGCCGAAGTGATTCTTGATGAAAACAACTACCCTTGCACCACCGCTAATAATGGGCAGGAAGCCATTCAAATATTGAAAGAAAGTAATACACAATTCGACCTGATATTAATGGACTGCCAAATGCCAATTATGGATGGCTACGAAGCGACTAGAAAAATTCGAAAAGGGTCTGCGGGTGAACATTATACAAGAATACCAGTGGTCGCCATGACAGCTCACGCGATGAAAGGCGATCGAGACAAGTGTATCGAAGCGGGTATGAACGACTATTTATCAAAACCTTTTTCACCAGAAGAAATGTTAGAAAAACTACAATACTGGTTATAAAAGAACGGTTAGCATATTAAGCGAGCTATTAACTATAACTTATAAATCAAGCGTGATTAGGTAGAAATTATGAAAAGCTTATTATTCTCTACAAATTTAGCATTATTGGGGCTACTTACAGCAACCCTTGCTTATTCTTCCGAAAAACAGGTATCCCTTTCTTACGTTGATTACCCACCCTACTACGGAAAGACTCTAGAGAATGGAGGCCCTATAAGTGAAATCATTTCAGCTGCTTTTAAATTAAAAAATTACAAAGTAACGAAAGAACAACTGCCATGGTCTAGAGCGCTAGAATGGACCAAAGAAGGTAAATTCGACGGTATCTATACCGCCTGGTACAGGAAAGATCGAGAAAAAGATTTCGCCTATTCTGCAGAGCTCCCTGCAAATAAAGTAGTTTTATTCAAACGCAAAGACGCTCAAATCAATTATCAAAGTTATTCAGATCTAAAACCCTACACCATCGGCGTTGTTCGCGGATACGCCAACCCACCAGGCTTCGATGAAGCAGGCCTAACCCTCGCCCCCGTAACGACAGATAAACAGAACCTATTAAAATTATCTGCTTCCCGAATAGATTTAGTATTAGTAGATAAAGCACTAGGAAATTACATCATTAAAACGCAAATTCCTGATATGGCAAATCAACTCTAATCACTTGAGCCACCGCTAAAAAAAGATCCGCAATACTTGATGTTTTCAAGAAGTTCGCCTGGCTACCAAATAAAACTCAATGATTTTAACGATGGTCTGAAACAACTCAAAGAGTCGGGGGAAATAAAAGCGATCCTAGAAAAGCATGGGTTACAGTAGATAACTGTATCCTATCTGGGTCTAAGGTCAAATATTAGCCCTTACCCTATAGTAAGTTCGATAAGGGGCTTTTTAGCTATTCGCTGGTTACTGAATATCTTCAGAAAACTTGTCTCGACCAGAAAAGTATAGATTCTAGTCCTTGGGTGGAGGCGGTGCGAGGACTTCTCTAGATCCATTATGGCCGGCAGCACTGACAACACCAGCTTGCTCCATTGCTTCAACCAGGTTTGCAGCTCGGTTATAGCCTACCTTCAGCTTTCTCTGCACTGAGGAGATAGATACTCTTCTGGTTTCCGTAACAAATGCTACAGCCAGGTCGAACAAGGCATCTTGTTCGTTGTCTCCACCACCTTCTTCTGCAAAGGCTGCTACCGCGGGGTCTGAGCTATCGCCACCAGATAGAACCTCTTCAAGATAATTAGGTTGCCCGCGTTCTTTCCATGCTTCAACCACCTTATGAACTTCGTGGTCATCAACAAAAGCACCGTGAACACGAATTGGCACACCACTACCTGGTGGCATATATAGCATATCACCGTGACCCAAGAGCTGCTCTGCTCCACCCTGGTCCAATACGGTTCTAGAGTCGATCTTTGATGATACCTGGAAGGATATACGGGTAGGAACGTTTGCTTTGATCAAACCGGTAATGACGTCAACTGAGGGACGCTGAGTTGCGAGAATAAGGTGGATACCGGCGGCTCTTGCTTTTTGTGCGATACGCGCGATTAGCTCTTCGACCTTCTTGCCAACAATCATCATCATGTCGGCAAACTCATCAATAATTACCACTATAAAGGGTAAAGTCTCAAGATCCGGACGGTCACTTTCTTCATTTCTTAGGTGTAAATCTGGCACCCAGATAGGGTCCTTCATGGGCTCGCCGCGCTCAATAGCTTCTTTAACCTTTCGGTTATAGCCTGCAATGTTACGAACGCCCAAAGAAGCCATCAACTTATAACGGCGCTCCATTTCGGCAACACACCAACGCAGAGCATTCGCAGCCTCTTTCATATCGGTTACCACTGGGGTTAATAGGTGCGGTATACCATCATAAATTGAAAGCTCCAACATCTTTGGATCAACCATGATAAAACGCACTTCATCAGGTTGTGCTTTAAACAGCATACTTAGAATCATACTGTTAACACCAACCGACTTACCTGAACCCGTCGTACCGGCTACCAGCAAGTGCGGCATTTTCGCCAAGTTTGTAACGACCGGGTCGCCTGCAATATCGTTTCCTAACGCCAGGGTAACCGGTGACTCTGCATCATCATAATCCTTAGATAGCAAAACTTCGCTAAAGCGGACAATCTCTCGGTGCTCATTTGGTATCTCGATACCAACTACTGACTTACCAGGGATAACTTCAACCACCCTGACAGCAAGTACTGCCAAAGAACGAGCCAGATCCTTCGCTAGATTAGAAATCTTACTAACTTTTACACCGGGGGCTGGCTGAATCTCAAAACGTGTAATCACCGGGCCGGGATTAACCTCTACAACTTCCGCTTTGACACCAAAGTCGCCCAGCTTCTCTTCAAGTAGCCTAGACATATGCTCGAGCATCTCTTTGGAGAAGCCGAGTTTTTTATTAGTTTCTGCAGGATCAAGTAAAGATATAGACGGTAAAGGACCCTCTGAAGCAATAAACAAACTCCCCTGCTTTTCATCTTCCAAGCGCTTACTTGCTTTGCTCTTCTTAACAAAAGGTGAGATTTTAATTCCAGACTTCGTTTCGCTAGACGCATCACTTGCAACCTCAACATCATCTGCTTTGCCTTGCGCCTTGGTACCCGCTTTGACCTGAATAGGCGGCGACTGTTCAAGCTCGGAATCTACTGGAGAATATGGTTGTTTGCCTTTTGAAGTCTTAGGTGAGGCACGGCCCTTATCATCAATATAAGGCTCACTTCGCTTAGTGGCTTCACCCGTATCGGTTTTCTTAGAAAGCTTTTCTTTTAAAGCAGTGAGTTTTCCTTTAAGCAAAGAAACGGACCCTGTACTTGAATCTTTTTCGGCACGCTCCGGTGAAACATCGTTAACAGGGCGACGATCGTTAATATGAATTTCTCTTTCTTTAACTTGCTCTGCGATTTGAGAGGCTTCAGCGTCGCGCTTAAGCTTTTGATCAAGGCGCAGATCACGTTTATCAAGATACTTTGAATATAGGCGCTTAATAACGACAGATAATTTATCGTAAAGTTTAATCGTCAACGCTCCGGTTTTATCCATCAGCCCTAACCAGGAAATCCCGGTAAAAACTGTCAGACCAAATAGAAGCATCGACACTAACATCAAAGTAGTGCCCAGGATGTTAAATTGAGCGAGCATACTGTTTGATAATTCCATACCAACAATACCACCCGAAACGTTATCTAAGCCTGCGACCGAATAAATAGCCAATAAACCCGTGGCACCAAGCAAAGTCAGAACAAAACCGATAACCCGAATGATAAACATTGGCCAATGAAAGACCTTCCTGGACTTTCTATTCTTAAAAAGCAGCGCGGCGCGATAGCCGATTAATATTGGGAAGAGGTAGGAAACATAGCCAAAAAAGTGCAGCAGTATATCGGCAAACCATGCACCGGCTTTACCACCGTAATTTGAAGCAACCTGATTTGTACCCGTGCTACTCCAACCAGGATCCATCGGAGAGTGGGAAATTAATGCAGCGAACAGAAAAATGCAGACAGCAACCGTTAGAATCAAGGCACCTTCACGCGAGCCTTGGGATAAATAGGCATGAAAATGATGTTGTTCTGAGTTACTACTACCAGGTTGTGCCATGTCGCTTATCACTGAATTACTAACTATGGTTGGCGAATCGAAAAAATATAAGTGTACGGACTATAGCTAACAGTATAGGAAAGCTTGAGGTATTTTTTAACTTTTATCGTTAATTATATGAAATATAGGAAAAAAGCTTTGCAGCAACAGGCTTTATTAAGCGATTGCTGCAATGCCACGACTCAAGTCTGCGATTAAGTCATCAGTGCTTTCAAGCCCAACCGAGATTCGAATCAAATTATCACTGATACCCGATTTATCACGATCTTCCTGACTTAAACGACCATGAGTCGTTGTCGCAGGATGAGTAATCGTAGATTTAGCGTCACCTAAGTTAGCGGTAATTGAAACAAACTCCAGCGCATCTATAAAGCGCCAAGCTGCTGCCTTGTCTCCCTTAATTTTAAAGGACAATACACCGCTATTTCCTGTTTGTTGGGATGCAACCAGGTCTGCCTGAGGATGACTTGCTAAGCCAGAGTAAAACACTTGGTCAACTTCAGCTTGTTCTGACAACCACTGAGCGATTTTCATAGCCCCATCACCGTGAGCTTTCATACGTATACTCAGGGTTTCTAAGCCCTTCAGCATCACCCAGGCATTAAAGGGGCTCAAGGCAGCACCGCCAGAACGGATAAAACCATGAACCTCTTCGATAATTGCATTTGAGCCGACAACCGCGCCACCCAAACAACGTCCTTGGCCGTCAATGTATTTAGTCGCTGAATGCACTACGATATCAGCACCAAGCTTCAAAGGCTGCTGCAAGATAGGTGTACACATGCAGTTATCAACAACAAGCAAGCAGCCTTTCGAATGACGCCCTTGTCTCGCCAGTTCTGCCAGTCTTGCGATATCAACTACTTCACACAGTGGGTTCGACGGCGATTCAAGGAATAGAAACCTAGTATTGTCCTTGATGCTGGTCTGCCATTGCTCGTAATCAGTCAGATCAACAAAGCTAATCTCAACACCAAACTTCTTTACAAACTTTTCTAGCAGAACTGTCGTCGTGCCAAAAACACTGCGCGAACAAATGACATGATCACCCTGCTCTAACAGAGCGTAGCAAACAGACATAATAGCAGCCATACCCGATGCTGCAGCAACACCACGCTCGCCTCCTTCTAAGGCAGCTAAGCGCGCCTCAAACATCGCAACCGTTGGATTGGTGAAACGCGCATAGATGTTCCCAGGCTCTTCGCCTGCAAATCGTGCAGCAGCTTCTTGCGCTGAATTAAACACAAAGCTTGAGGTCGGAAAAATCGCTTCGCTGTGTTCAAGCTCAGGACTTCTAATTTGCCCAGCTCGTACTGCAAGCGTCTCTAAACCAACACCGTCCAAATTTGGAACGGGAATATTACCTTTCGGTGGCTGGCTATTCGCCATCTCTTCTCACCTTTAATTCGAATTTTTAGTTTTCTATGACAAATAATGAGCTAATTCAGCCTTAATTGTCGTTATGAAGATCGATAGTGGCGTCATCTTCATTTAACTTCTTTTTGTTTGAATCATTACGTGCTTGCTCAAGCCTGTCGAGGTAATCACCACATATATCACCCGTTGGATAGACTCCGTTGAAGACCGAGCAATCAAACTCATCAATGTCTTCGTTTCCATCTTTCGCACAACGAATAAGATCTTCCAGGTCTTGATAAACTAGCCAGTCTGCACCAATAATTTCCTGAATATCTTCAACCGTGCGGTCATGTGCAATCAACTCAGTTGCAGCAGGCATATCGATACCGTAAACATTTGGGTATCTTACCTCAGGCGCGGCAGATGCAAAGTACACGTTTTTAGCACCAGCGTCTCTAGCCATTTGTACGATTTCACGACATGTCGTACCCCGTACAATTGAGTCATCGACCAACATAACGTTTTTATCTTTAAACTCTAGTTCAATGGGGTTCAACTTCTGACGTACCGACTTCTTACGCTGATTCTGGCCTGGCATAATAAAAGTACGACCAATATAGCGGTTCTTGATGAAGCCTTCGCGAAACTTCACACCCAACTCCACCGCCATTTGCATTGCAGAGGTACGGCTAGTATCGGGGATAGGCATGACAACGTCGATATCGTGATCAGGACGCAGTCGTTTTACTTTTTGGGCAAGTGTTTCACCCATACGCAGGCGCGCCTTGTAAACAGAGACCTTATCTATAATAGAATCAGGGCGCGCGAAGTATACGTGCTCGAAAATACAAGGTGTCAGTTTAGGGTTTTCAGAACATTGCTGTGTATGCAGTGTTCCATCATTCTCAATATAGATCGCTTCACCAGGCTCTATATCGCGCACAAGCTCAAAGCCTAGGGCAGCAAGCGCTACGCTTTCGGAAGAAATCATATATTCGGTGCCCTGCTCCGTCTCACGCTTGCCATAGCAAACCGGACGAATACCGTAAGGGTCACGAAAAGCCAACACGCCGTAGCCAGTGATCATGGCAATGACTGCATAGGCGCCTCGGCACCGCTTATGAACTTCTTTAACCGCGTTAAAGATTTCTACTTGCGTAGGTACCAGCTTTCCTTGCTCCTGAAGCTCGTGAGCAAAGACATTCAATAGTACTTCTGAATCGGAATTAGTGTTTACATGACGTAAATCCGACTTCAGAACCCCACTCGCTAGCTCAGCCGTATTAGTCAGATTACCGTTATGCGCTAAGGTAATACCATAAGGAGAGTTAACATAAAAAGGCTGAGCTTCCGCAGAACTAGAAGAGCCTGCAGTTGGGTAGCGCACATGCCCAATACCTACATTGCCTTGCAGGCGTTTCATATGCCGTGTACGAAAAACATCACGTACTAGGCCATTATCCTTTCTTAAAAAGAAACGATCATCTTGGCAGGTAACAATGCCGGCAGCGTCCTGGCCGCGATGTTGCAAAACGGTTAATGCATCATACAACGATTGATTCGCGTTGTTTTTTCCAACAACACCTACGATGCCACACATATGACTACCTCTTTAAAAACGTTTCTATCAAACTTTGGTTTCTTTATGACTTTCGAATACTGATCGAGACCATTGCTCTAATATAGACAAATTCTCGATCATTACCGAATTTTGCCACCAGTCGCTTTGCTCAAAAGGCGTTAAGCGAACAATGGCTACAAGCACAACTGCAAGAATTAACCCCCTGGCAAGACCAAACACAATTCCTAGCATTCTATCTATTGGGGTTAAGCCAGTTAAACGTATCAAAGCACCAACAATGAAGTTGATACCAGCACCCACCAGCAAGGTACCTATAAACAACATAATAAATGCTGCGATGGTTCTTAGTACTGGTTCATTAATTGAGTCAATCAATAAGGTTTGGAGATTAGGATGAAAGCTGCGCGCCACAATAAAGGCAACCACCCATGTAGCAAGCGACAAGGCTTCCTTAACAAAACCTCGCCTGAGACTCATTAAACTTGAAAGTGAGATAATGACGATGAGCGTCCAGTCGGCCCAATTTAAACCTGACATTTAAAGCGCATTAACCCCGTTAGTCTCTGACTTGCAATGATACATTTAACCCAAACAAATGATATCCAAAAAACAGGCGCGCATAATAACAAAGATAATGGGGGTTACGCATCAAAAAAGATGAGTCGACTATCAACCTTATACTTTTGGTCGAGTTTCTTCTTGGCTTTTTCAGCTTCACGCTTCTTAACAAAAGGACCGGTGAAGACCCTAATCGCTTTTTTACCGCCCAACAAAACTTCTTTTGTATGCCCGTCAAAACCATCGGCCCTGAGTTTGTCTCTTAGCTTATAAGCGTTCTCAGTTTTACTAAACGTTCCTAACTGAACCATCCAAATATTTTTAAAAACGGGCAAATGCGACACTTTTGGCTTGGAAGCCAGTGGACGTTTAGAGGCTGCTACGACAGGCTTAACTTCTTTGGGCTTAGGGGATTTTTTGACAGCTGCTGGGCTGGAAGGACTCTTTACCTGGACATCATCCGAAGGTTTTGACGCCTCATCGCTTAGGGCGCCAAGCTCAATTTTCTTAATAGCTTTCTCAGAGGGGCTTGGCTTAAGCAACTCATCACCCTCTACAACTTTACCCGTGTCGCTATCGACCGAGAGCACTTTGAACTGAGGTTGAACCGGCTTACCGATCTCTATTGTTTTATAGTCAGGTTTGGGTGGCACCGGTACTAAAAGACTTCGTCCTTCGTTATGAGGCTTATCAAAAATCATTGGCAGAAATATAATCGCCAAAGACAAGATAACGAACGCTCCGACCAAGCGTTGCTTTAAACTATCAACTGATTCACTCATAACTATCCATAAACTTTTTTGCGGCTTCGACAGTAAAGAACGAGCCAAACACTAACACAAGCGACTCTTTACCAGTAGTCATAGCCGATATTTCCTTCTCTTTTTGCTCTAGGCTAAACGCAAGTGCTTGATCTATCGTCTCGAAGCTAAGAACCTTATCGGACACTTCAGAAAGCACACTCTGCAATTCGGCAATAGACATTGCTCTGTCAACATTCAATGGCGCTATTAGCCAGCGATCCACAGATTCTGAAAGTTCCGCGACAACGCCTCGAACATCTTTATCTGCTAACGCAGAGAACACAACTTCAATTTTATCTTTTCCCTCACCCTCTTTTAACAAAAAGGACTTTAGGAACCTTGCTGCGTGAGGATTATGGCCTACATCAAAATATAAGCCTTTTACTTGGCTAGACTGTTCAAGGCGCCCTGACAACTTAACATTGCACATGCTTCGATATACCGAGTCGGCATCCAGCGAGCGGCCATCAAGCAATAGAGCGATTAACTGATAGGCGAGAAGAATATTGTTATCGGGTAAATTTAGCTTTGGAAACCCCTGAAACTTGAACCTACTCAAATCTTTCTGGGCAACACTCACCAAGTCATCGTCAATATAGAAATCTTCATGACAGACCAAGGTTTGACAAGCGAGCTTCTCAGCACATTCAAAGACGCTTTGAGGAAGGTTTTCACCAGCCAAAAATGGCTGACCTTTCCTTAGGATACCAGCCTTCTCTCTGCCTATTTGTTGAATATCGTCGCCGAGCCAGTCAATGTGATCAATGTCGATTGAAGTAATCACGGAGATATCTGCATCAACGATATTTACGGCATCCAAGCGCCCTCCTAAACCGATTTCGAGCAACACGACATCAAGATCTGCATTAAAGAGGACGT
>NZ_LWFZ01000035.1:0-597 GCF_001635225.1 Oleiphilus sp. HI0086 | reverse complement strand
AAGTTATGGCTCAGGCTTTACCGGCTCAGGTTATATCAATATAAGCTTGGCACAGGATGGAGATTACATTGAGTTCTCGGATATTCAGGCGTTCGCCATCCCTTACAACCTAACAATCCGATACGCTTCATCAAATGATAGCTCTTCTTTCGATATCCTTGTGAACGGTAGCGCCGCTGGTAGCATCGCTCTTTCTGCGACTGGTGATAACGCTCTCTATTTGGATTCAGCTGCTTTGCCTGTCACGCTAGTATCGGGCGCTAACACCTTGCGATTCAATATACTTGTCGATCCAACCGATAAACGAATCGACTCGTTTACTCTAACGCCGCAATAGAATGGAAATTAAAGCTTAAGGTGAAACTATGTTGAATCGATTTATTTACGCTGCTTGTCTACCAATATTATTAAGTGCCTGTGATGGCGGTAGCAAGCAATCGAGCACTGAACCAGCGGATATCAGAACAGGCAGTTTTATTGATAGCCCGGTATCAGGCCTATATTATGAAACAGAAACACAGTCAGGCATGACGAATGAGCGTGGTGAGTTTTCTTATAGCGATGGCGAACAGGTTAAATTCTCTATTGGTTGAATCT
>NZ_LWFZ01000034.1:0-890 GCF_001635225.1 Oleiphilus sp. HI0086 | reverse complement strand
TCATTAACAAAGTGACGAACAATCTCACCGAACAAGGTTTATCTGCGCCGGAAATTGAACACGTCAGAATGCTGTGCCACGCCCGCTATTTCAATGCAGTCTTTAACCCTGTCACCTTCTACTACTGTTTTGACAAAGCTAACAAGCTGGTTTCTATTTTGGCTGAAATCACCAACACCCCATGGGGTGAACGGCATGCTTATGTGCTACCCGTAGGTCAATCGGGAGAGTATGGCTCGTATGCCCTGAAAGCACAAAAATATCACCACTATGAGTTTCCCAAAGTTTTTCATGTTTCGCCGTTCAACCCTATGGATATGACCTATCACTGGACCTTTGATGAGCCAAACCAAGGGCTAAGAGTGCATATGGATAACACCCAGCGCGACGAACAAAACGAAAAGCACTTTGACGCCACGTTAGTGATGGAGCGATACGATTTCACAAACTATTTAGCCAGCACACTGATCCGATTTCCGTTTATGACCGTAAGAGTAAGCATGGGGATATATTGGCAAGCGTTAAAGCTATGGCTAAAGCGCATACCATTTTACGATCACCCTAACTTAAGCAAATAAGATAACAACGAATGCCCGTAAAGGAGACATCGAGATGAGTCCCACAAGCCTAGTGAGTCACGCCAAAAAGCAATCAAAATTCAGTGTAAGTAGCGTCGCCCGAAAACTCGTACATAAGCAGCTACAAAAACTGCACACGGGGACAATTGTCATTGTTGAACCAGGCGCACGTACACTCTTCGGAGAACCACTTTCTCCCAATGACCCGCTTTATTCCGAGCTACATATTCTTGATGAAAATTGTTATCTAGATATTATGACGGGCGGCAGCATAGGCGCGGCAGAAGCCTATATGTCAGAAGACTGGAGCTC
>NZ_LWFZ01000033.1:0-1360 GCF_001635225.1 Oleiphilus sp. HI0086 | reverse complement strand
TTAACCGTGGTGCGCAGATTTTTGCTGAAGGTGCTGAAAATAGCCCAATCATATTTACTTCTGCACAGGATATCGCGGGCACTGCTGGTCAGAATGATCAGGGTCAATGGGGTGGTCTGACAATTCTAGGTAGCTCTGAAAACAATAAAGGCGAGCGCACTTATGAAGCTGGCACGCAGGCATATGGCCCAATCAATGGCGTAGCAGATGCAACGGATAACAGCGGTATTCTTGACTACGTGATCATTAAATATTCTGGTTACGCAATTGAAAAAGACAAAGAGCTAAATGGTTTGTCTCTAGGTTCAGTTGGTAGCGGTACTCAAATTAGCAACATCGCTATCGTTGGTTCTGCAGATGATGGTATTGAGCTTTGGGGTGGTACGGTTGATGTTGATGGTCTGTACATCTACAACGCAGGTGATGATTCAATCGATACTGACCAGGGTTATATCGGCACTCTTTCAAACGTTTACGTTCAGCAAGTTGTTGTTGATGATGAGATTGACTCACGTGCAATCGAAGCTGACTCGCACAGCACTGACGATTCAGGCACACCAATTGCTAAGCCAACGCTTGAAAATGCAACACTAGATACAATCGGTCGCGCTATTCGTCTTCGTGAAGGTACAGGCTACGTATTTGACAACGTGCAAGTTAATGTTAAGTCTTCAAGTGCTGATGCATCACTAATTGGTACACAGGTTGATGACGGTGAAGGTGGTACCGAAGAGTACACTGAAGCTGACTACATTGCAGACATCGCAGCAATCCGTGTAAGTGATACTGCTGTAACTGGTGATGAAATTGAAACAGCAGGTGCTGGTATCGCGATCAAGAATGACGCAGTTGAGTTAGTGATTGATGATGCTGTAACAGGCGACATCGGTGCTGACGGTATCATCACTAGTGGTAAGGGTATCTATCGTGACGAAGGTACACGTGACATTTTCCGTGCACTTGGTGATGTACATGAAACAGTCGGTGTTTCTGGTGATATGGTTGACGAAGCATATCTAGACTCTTCTGGTGTAGCATTTGCTGCAGAAGTTGATGCTGACAACGCTGTAACTGGTGTTGATTTGAGCATCTTCGAATGGGCATTGGCAGAGGTTAACGATCAGGCTGTTTCAGTTATTAGTGGCGACATCACAAGCGATACAACACTAACTAGCGATAGCTTGTATGCAATCACTGGTGAAGTGAATGTTGTTGACGGTGTTACGCTTACTATTGAAGCTGGAACAACACTTTTCGGTGCTTCAGGTAACTCTTACCTAGCGATAAACCGTGGTGCAATGATTGATGCTCAAGGTACAGAGTCAAACCCAATCATCTTTACGTCTGCTCAAGACGTTGC
>NZ_LWFZ01000032.1:0-1072 GCF_001635225.1 Oleiphilus sp. HI0086 | reverse complement strand
GAATAGATGTTGATGTCGACCTAGATCTAATCACTGAAATTAAGAAAAGTGCAGCCAGCATAGGATGCAGCCTAAGCGCTTATACAATGGCGATCTATTTTATTGCCTTGCAGCGCTGGACAGGAGAGTCCTTTTTAGCAGTAGGAATGCCAACCGCAGCACAACCCGGTATCGCTCCGAATTCTTTGATTGGTCATTGTGTTTCGACAGTTCCTATCGTCAGTGAGCTAAATCCTTCTATATCAGTTGCTCAAGCAATACACGAAATTAGTGAAGAGATTCTAGACGCTTTTGAACATCAGAACTTTACCTTTGGGGAGTTGATTCGAGAGCTACCCATTGCAAGGGATCCTTCAAGAATTCCACTTTTACCCCTGCTTTACAACTTTGATACAGGCTTGGAAGACGAACATCTAGATTTTCACGAGCTAAAATGTAGTTTCCACTCAAACCCAAGGTTTTATGAAAACTTTGAACAGTTTATGAATGTCGCCGACTACGGTGACCACTTCACAATCGAGTGCCAGTACAATACTGACCTATTCCTGGAAGAGTCAATCAAAGCCCGAATCGATGAATATATCTGGCTCCTAACCCAGTGTAGTTTTAATCTAAACCAGTCACTCAGCGAGCTGGAACTCAGCCCTATTAACGATTATGAATATTTACTTACTCGTAGCCTAGGTACGCACCATTTCTGGCATGAAGAACAAGCCAACGCCCCTCGCACTGTCGGTCACTACCTTCATCATCAAGCTCAACAATTTGCCGAAAAAGAAGCCGTCATATTTGAGCAGGAAGTCTTAAGCTATCGTCAGCTTGATGAACTTAGCTCACAGTGGGCTCAGCTCCTATTAGAGGAGCACGTATCGGTTGGGGACCGCGTTGGCTTGTGCCTGGACCGCTCTCAGCATATGCTCGCGGCCCTAATTGGCATATTGAAAGTCGGCGCCAGCTATGTCCCGCTTGACCCTGACTTCCCCGATGATCGTTTGGCGTACATGATTGAAGACTCGGGCTTACAACACCTAGTCACTCAAGAAACGCATATCAAGCGCCTGCCTTCTGTTGC
>NZ_LWFZ01000031.1:0-666 GCF_001635225.1 Oleiphilus sp. HI0086 | reverse complement strand
ATTCGATAAAGCCATTAATGCGGTCACCAGCTCTTCGGTTAAACTCACCGAAAAAACAACCGAGCCACTCAATTACGAGCACCTTCCCTTCATTACAGGTATTTACGCGATATCAGGCACCTCGTCTATTCGTAGTATCTGCGTACTCGATCTTGAAGCAAGCTGTTTTTTGGGTTCCGCTCTGCATAACCTGCCGGTTGAAGATGCGCTTGACTCAATACAGAAAAAGGCAATCCCAAAGCAGCTTCTCGAAAACTGCGGCATGGTACTCAAGGTAATTTCGGTTCTATTCTTCGACCAAAAAAGTGGCACGGACCTAAAGCTGGAAAACTTCCACCTGATCGCCAAACCATTCGATAAACTAGATGCGTTAAGTCGAAAAGGCGGTAACCAGCGCATGGATTTTGAGCTCTGTATAGATGGTTATGGGAAGGGCCGAATGTCGGTGATCGCAGTTAATCGCTAAGTTAGTTATCTATTCCGTTCATTTGTCTGGACCTTATATTTAACCTCGCTCCCTTACTCAATCTATTATCACCTTATACACTCCTATCACCTTGGGGGTATAAAGTTGATTAGGGTCAACTGCCCTGCTTTTCTTCGTTTCTCTTCGCTACAGATCACTGTATTAATGTTCGCAACGTCAATGGCTTACATTAAATATTG
>NZ_LWFZ01000030.1:0-530 GCF_001635225.1 Oleiphilus sp. HI0086 | reverse complement strand
AGTTTAAACACTTATCGTTGAAGGACATTTCTCATGAGCGAAGCAAAACACTCCAAAGTCATTATTCTTGGCTCAGGCCCTGCAGGCTATACAGCTGCAGTCTATGCAGCACGCGCCAACCTGAACCCAGTTGTGATTACAGGAATGCAGGCAGGCGGACAATTGACGCAAACAACCGACGTCGATAACTGGCCTGGAGATGCTGAGGGCGTTCAAGGTCCTGAATTAATGCAAAGAATGCAGCAGCATGCCGAGCGCTTCGAAACAGAGGTTATTTATGATCACATCAATAAAGCAGAACTAAGCCAAAAACCTTTTCGCTTAACGGGCGATTCTGGTGAATATACTTGTGACGCACTCATTATCGCCACCGGTGCTTCAGCGATGTATTTGGGCCTAGAGTCCGAAGAAACGTTTGCCGGCAAAGGGGTCAGCGCCTGTGCAACTTGTGACGGATTCTTCTACCGCAACCAGACTGTTTGTGTAGTTGGCGGCGGAAACACTGCCGTTGAAGAAGCGTTGTATCTATC
>NZ_LWFZ01000029.1:0-1114 GCF_001635225.1 Oleiphilus sp. HI0086 | reverse complement strand
TAATGGCGCTTTTGATATTTGGGGCAACAATTGCGAGCGTTACCAAAATAGCCGTGATCAAATTGAGATCTTGAGCTTTAAGGCCTAATAATTCACCGTTAAGTGCCACGGCAATAACCAGGCGATAGAGTAGTGAGCCAATCAGGCAGGCAAGGATCCAGCGAAACAGGTTCTTCGGGCTAATCAAGGCTTCGCCGCCTATCACAGAAGCAAGGCCGATAATAATGATGCCGACCCCCATAGTTACATCAGCGCTACCCTGACTTTGAGCAAATAAAGCGCCTGCCAGGGCGACAAGGGCATTAGATAGTGACATCCCAAGAATAACCATTAACGAAGTATTGACGCCATTGGCCTGAGCCATTCTGGGGTTAGAGCCTGTAGCGCGCATTGCTAAACCAATTTCACTACGCAGGAACATAAAAAGCAGGGTGAAAGTAATAAGACTAATGATACCGAAGCAAATTGGGTAGGCGACATAATAAGGAATCTCATAAGTAGCAATACTTAGCTTATCTAGCGGGCTTAACAAGGTATCAACGCCGAGCAACGCGATGTTCGGGCCATCCATTATTCGCAGGTTAATGGAATAAAGCGCGATCATAGTCAGGATTGATGCAAGTAAATGCAAAATTTTTAGTTTCACATTTAATATCGCTGTCACTGAGCCTGCAAGGGCGCCGGCTAAGCAAGCGCAGAGCGTCGAGATAAGAGGGTTTACGCCAGCAACAATCAGTGCCGCGGCGACAGCGGCCCCTAAGGGAAAAGACCCGTCAACAGTAAGGTCTGGAAAATCCAGGACTCGAAAAGAAAGAAAGACTCCAAATGCGACCAGCGCAAAAATGAAGCCGGTTTCTAAGGCGCCGAATAAGGCAAAACTATTCAACAAGTGATTTAGCCTTAGAGATAAACTCTGGCGAAAGTGTTATGCCCATACGCTTTGCTGCGCCAGGATTAACAAACAACTCTGTATTCATGACACCTTGAACCGGAATATCAGCAGGTGATTGGCCTTGAAGAATCTGCACAACGATCTTGCCTGTCTGTCGGCCCACTTCATAGTAGTTAAACCCTAAGGCCGCGATGGCGCCACGAGCGACACTATCGGTGTCGC
>NZ_LWFZ01000028.1:0-1082 GCF_001635225.1 Oleiphilus sp. HI0086 | reverse complement strand
AAACCCGCACGCGACGGGAAAATATATATATTTTTTTGGGATAATCGAAAGTAGTCACTTCGCTTACTGCGTGACGCAATCATCTCACCAACTCTTTCAGCTAAGGGCAACTTCAACTAGACACATCCCGCATAATTACTTTTCTTAACAGAAACATAGACTATAAACCTTGCATTAGCGGATCTCAGCCTAAATAATTACAGTATAGCTGACAGGTTGCTCACTTTTTCACCTGTTATTCTGCTGATCGTATAATATCGCAGGCACCGAATATGAACACTAGCTCTAGCATCATCCTAAAAGCGTCACCTTTATTACTACTGCCACTAATGGCTGGCGCAGAAGTTAAATCTCTTAGCAGTTCAGAGTTAACCGAAACCTATATCAAGGACTCGACAATTATTGTCACGCCTAAAAAGCAGGAAATTGAGACAACTCAAAAAACTTACTCCAGCCTGACAATTGCCCCGGTTGAAAATGTAGACCAGGATATGGATAAGCTAGGGCACCAACAGAACCACGTCGATGGCACTGCCAGCTCTGTCCTACTCAGTGAAGAAATGCTACGAAATGCAGCGATTGCTTCAGCAACCATCGCGCCTATTGACGTTGTGATCCCAACCTACGACGAGGTTAACACTCGCACAATGGAAGAAGTCATGAACGATACACGCTACGCGGTACCCGAGGGTGATTTCGACTTTGTCTATATTGGTGGCGACGGTGCCAACGATCTTGGGCNAAGTAGACAGGACAATCAACTTACCTTTTCAATTGGCAACCTTCCTCAAATTGACAAAATTGAACTTCCTCACGGTATTGATGAAGGTCCGCTTCAAATTACCCCGCGCGTTGGCGGCGGATTTGACCTAACCATTAATATCCCTGATCAAAATTAGTAAAAGCTCATATAGCAGTCTATTTTTTTCTAACCTAATAGACTGCTAAACCCACCTTCTCACTTGTTCGCAATACTCCCTGTAACTCGCCCCAAAGATCTTTACCAAAGCACGCTCTTCGGGCTTTATTTGAATTGCCGTCATGACATAGACGTACAATGCAAACACTAAGAAGTTAAAAGG
>NZ_LWFZ01000027.1:0-949 GCF_001635225.1 Oleiphilus sp. HI0086 | reverse complement strand
GATAGCATTGAACCTGTCCGGTTCCGACAGCAGATTCATTTTTCAAGGTTTTTGGAAGTCGATTCTCCGTCTTTCAAACCTCGATAGTGTAATGGAAAGCGTAAAACCTTGTAAATTTGTAGGGAATTTATGAGCGTGTCCCGGAATTCCTGGGTTGCTGTCTATACACTTGCAATCACATAGTCGTTCGTCAACAAGGAACGTGAACCTGTTCATACGTATTAAGGTGCAGGTAAAGACATAATGAAAATCAGCATTATAGCTGACGACAAACTCTGTTTTATTTCGTTGATGTTTATTTAGTCATCAACGCCGAACAATTACTTTGAATACAAAAAATAGATGCGGTAGCGATTCTATGAGCATTACGTACTCGTAGTATTTGCAAAACGCTTTAATTAGAACATTAAGGGGCACAAATCATGTTAGATACGATCTTGCGATTTTTTCAGGAAGGTGGGGCGTTTATGTACCCAATCGCAGTCGTTTTAGTAATCGGTTTAGCGATTGCTATTGAGCGTTTTATATATTTAACCGCAGCAAAGAACTCTAATAGAAATGCCTTTGATAAGGGGCTGTTACCGATTCTTAGAAAGCGCGATTACCCAAAAGCGCTAAAGTTTGCTAACGACTCACAGGCTGCTATTGCAGCAATTATGGGTGCGGGTTTAAGTCGTTTATTAAACAATGCTAACCGGGATGAAATTGAGTTCGCTATGGAAGAAGGCTTGATGGAAACACTTCCTCGCCTTGAAAAGCGTACACAGTATTTAGCGACATTAGCTAACGTATCTACCTTGCTTGGTTTGCTGGGTACTATCATTGGTTTGATTGCTGCGTTCACTGCAGTAGCCAATGCCGATCCAGCAGAAAAAGCTTCTCTTCTTTCTCAAAGCATCTCCGTTGCAATGAATACAACTGCTTTTGGTTTGATGGCTGCTATTCCTCT
>NZ_LWFZ01000026.1:0-1066 GCF_001635225.1 Oleiphilus sp. HI0086 | reverse complement strand
AATTGGAGCGCTGACTCTCCTGAAATAATCTCAATTGAAGCGGGCTCATCACTTGTTAGCGGACTGGATATCGGCAGCTCAAGCCTGAGTGCTGAGCTAGATGGCCATAATGCTGCCAGTACGGTTACGGTAAGCAATGCAGTACTAAGCAATATAAGTATTCTTCCTATTAACAGCTCCCTACCAAAGGGGCTAAGCCAAAGTTTCAGTGCTCAAGGAACATACAGTGACGGCTCAGTTCAGGACATCACCGAACAGGTAACCTGGACATCGAGCGACTCGGCAATAGGCTCTATTTCAAACGCTGCGCTATCTGAAGGTTTAGTCAATGGACTAGAACTGGGATTCGTAAACATTTCCGCCACCCTGGATGATATTAGTATATCGACTAGTCTAAGCATTCAAGACGCCGTATTAACCGCAATTGAAGTTCAGCCAGGAAATATCAGCCTAGCTAACGGGCTTCAAATACAAGCCATTGCTTTAGGCTCCTATTCTGATGGAGAACAAATTGATATCAGTAAGGAGGCCAACTGGAACACAAGCTCTAGTACTGTTGCAAGCGTAGAAAGCCCTAGCGCTCCGGTTATCAGCGCTAATGCAGAAGGCGAAGCCCTGATCTCTGCCGAACTAGAAGGAATCAGTGGTATTAGTTTAGTGACAGTAACAAGTGCGACACTTCAATCAATATCACTGACGAGCGATAACACAAGTATTCCGGCTGGGTTTACAGAACAAGTCAAAGCAAGTGGCTTATATACCGATGCATCGACTAAAGACATCACCCACCTCGTCACCTGGCAAAGCGAAGACAATCAACTTATTACTGTCGACAATAATGTAGATAGCCCAGGACTAATTCGTACCGTTGCCCCCGGTAGTACACGTGTCAGCGCCAGCTTTGAAGGCCTATCGTCCAGCGCAACCTTCACAGTGACGGACGCAATACTAAGTTCTATTGCTATTACCAGCCCTGCTAGCGCGATAAACGTTAACGATGAACTGCAACTGAGTGCCATTGCAGACTACTCCGATAACAGCAGCAAAGATCTCACCCAAGAAGTAA
>NZ_LWFZ01000025.1:0-34072 GCF_001635225.1 Oleiphilus sp. HI0086 | reverse complement strand
CCTGAGCCTGAGCCTGAGCCTGAGCCTGAGCCTGAGCCTGAGCCTGAGCCTGATAATTTTGTTGACGAGGCCCCTGATTCGTCAAGCAATAATTTTGGCTCATCAACAGGCCTTCCCGCTGGCGTGCTCGACCAAAATATTGGCCTGCGAACTAGCCTGGGAGACGAGCAACATTATCGGAGTGCCTTATCGCAATTCGTCGCTGAAGTTGGCGAGATCAGACAGCACTTAAACTCTGGGCTCAGCGCTATCAACAAACAAATGATCACTGAGAAAGCAAGCCGCTTACGCACAAGTGCTGAAGAACTGGGTATAAATAGAGTAGCTTGCCTGGCAATTGATCTGGAAAACAACACACAGTTCCCAAATGAAGTGCAAGAAGAAGCAATAAGCTCTTTTGCTAAAGAACTGGATTATGCAGAACAGGAAATCAGAAAGGTTCTTGGAGAGAGTAACAGCTAGATTTGTACCGAGCCTCGCTGGCAGGTCGCACCTTTGAACCTATCTAACTCCGCATAGCGAGGGCTGGGGCCCTCTGCAGGACTCTCTTATGTATATTGCTCTTGAAGATAAGAAATAATATCTGACGACTCATACATCCATTGTTGCTCACCATCTTTTTCTATTCTTAAGCATGGCACCTTAAGCTTTCCTCCACCGGACTGTAGCTCTTCAGCAAACTGCTTATTGCGTTTCGCATCACGAGTCTCAATATTTAAGCCCTGACGACGCGCAGCCCATCGAACCTTTACGCAAAATGGACAGGCAGCATACTGATATAGCGATATGTTCTGCGTCGCCGCGTCCAGTTCTAACTGCTTCTCGCTGGAAAGCTTGGGTTTACGAGGCTTAAACAGAAAATCAACTAATAGAATAATACGGCCTAATAGCCATCGAACAACAGACATGCAACGAACCTCTTTCGTAAATCGCTAGAATATGGCACCGTAAAACTGCACAAAACTTATACAGCTATCTCTACGGCGCACGCGGATTCTATCAGAAAAGAGGCATAATTTCCTAGGGATGATCAGCCCGAATCAAGGGAGCATAGGCCTGACAACAGGATCTACTTATAATTCGATCTTGGGTGCAAGGTAAGCACAAACACTCGTTACTTGCTGCCAGTCTTTAATCACTGAGGGGTTATTTTTCAAGAAGTGCTTAGCGACATAAGCTCCGCCAGCGGCTTCGGCCAGTACTTCATAATCATAATCGACCTCATCCGCATCCAAAGCCTGAAGCGCATCAAAGATACTCACTTCTGACTCTGCAAATGAATTAATGAGTCCTTCACGATACATCTCGATCAGCCTATCAATCGAATAAGCTTGAGTGTTAACTTGATAGCCCTTAGCCAACAACAAAATATCGATATCACTGCCTTGTTTAACCGCAAGAATACCTGCACCTTGATTGTTTCGGGAATTACCATTACCCACGAGTAAAATACGTGAGGTATATAGGTCAAAGGCATATTCAGCGACTTTATCCCGCGATTTGGTCTTGACCATATTCAAACCAATATCAATCACATTACTATCAAGCGCACCTTCCATGAATGAGTAGTCTGGCATTTCGACAAACTCGACATGAGAAAAGTATGCGCTCGAGCATTCCATCAAATTTGCAAGACTTCCTGAAGCAATACCGTTATCAACTTTGAAAGAAAGATGAGGTACGTAACCAATTCGAACGGACGATTCAAACCGCTTATTATCTGTGGCGTAGCTTGCTCCAGAGAGCAGTCCAGCCAGCATCGCGCAGACAATCATAGGTAAAAAGTGTCTAAAAGCAGACATAAAACGCATAGGCATGTAACTCACCTTAAATTTATTATGTAAGTGGTGGAAAAAGCTTGGGTTATTTTTATGATAGCACTACTTATGGTAATAGAAAGGCAAAGTAAAAACTATGCATTAGGTCTAGCTTGTGCAAGGTCATCCGGGGTAAGCAATTTAGCCGCACGATGGACAAGCTTGCCGCCACCTCTTAGTGAACGATAGACGATATCCAGAATATCTCGGTGCACGGCTTCAATAGGTTTGGCTATTTGACTCACTACGGGTAATTTTTGCATCACATAAAAGGGCTCTTCAGCAATTGAGTAATGAACCGTCTCAACTGTTTCTACCGTTTTATCGTAAGCGCTCGCCATCAAATCGATAGTGCCTGCTAATAAAGCTTGATTGGACACATCTTGCTGCCCAGCTTCGGGGATATAGGGTTTACGTATTACCTGATAGTTGATTAAATCGAGCGCTTTCCCCGCATGACGTGTACGCAATCTTCGCTCATCTTCATCAACCCAGCATGCTATCTGCTGGTACACGCGGTCAGAGTGCGCCAATGGAATATGTGGCAGGCCTTCAAAGTGAGCGTTTTGGCTATGTGTTGGCGCAGAGCCCGGGTTAGCACTACCCTGTCTGACCAAGCTATCCCCCATCACTCTGCTAATAAAGCTATCTTCATTCTTTCCAACACTACCACTAATAAAGTAATGACGAGCCTGATCATAGAAACTCGCACATGACGACTCAATTTCTTCAGATGGAGCAAAAAACTTCAAGCCATGCTTTAAATCTTGAATACCTTCACTCCGCCGATCAATCCAATCAGCCCAATGGCTAATGTAATCCCGAGGAAAGTGTCGAACGATTTCACCGCTAAAGTGGCCAAACTTTTCAAGCGGTGAGCCTTCGTGCGGTGTACCCAAGTACATACATTTACTTAAGTTCGAGAGCCAAGGCATATCAGTTTGGATGGCACAATATTGAGCATGTCGAAGTAAGAGTCCGCCCATACTGAAACCGACAAGCATCAGTTCATCAATATTAATCGGGTAGGCTTCGTGCAATTGAGTCAGTTGCTTTGCCAGAAGACGACCATTTTTTTCTAAAGAAAGTCCGGTATTGTAGCGAAGATAGAACGGTGTATAACCAAAATCTTCCTGCAACTTTGTACCATAGTTTTCCCTGACATCGCCGCCTTTATAGTCGAAACAGCTATCAATATAATGATCGACGAGAGATTCCCCTTCACTGGGAGCCTTTAGGTGGTAATCCCAAACCGTTTCCAGGTTTGTTAGCCCATGAACAAATACAACCACCTTATTACTTAACGGCGCATCCAGCTGATGAACGAGGTGTTCATTTAAGACCAAGCGTTTGTAGTGGTAATAAAAGCCCATCTGGATAGCCAAAGGGTTACATTCTTTTTCAAGGTAGTCACCTATCACTCCATTGAGGATGGAGCGCCCTAGACGCCCCCAATGTTTATGGGTCTCTTGACCTTCAACAGTATGACTCATACATGATCTCCGTAAGTGAAGATCTTCAGATTAGCATGTTTTCTGGAATATGAGACATGATCCAACTCAATCAATGAAGGCTATTCAAATGTCATCCCTCTTAAACACGAACTTAGCCAAGTAAGTACCGCTGTGACGAAGCCCTATAAATTCAGTGCGATAAGATCACAGAATCACCACGTACTTCTACTTATTAAGAAGTCTTGTCACAAAAACAAAGTGTCAAGACCGATTTGTTGCTTAAAATTCCCTATGATGCTCACTTATAAACGCACTAGATAAAAGACAAACGCTTTAACAGCATTGATAGATAAGTTTCGGAATAAAACGTGTATAGCAGTTCTATAAAAAAAGCGCCCCTTGACAGCTCAGTGCTCACCTTAAAGCTCTACGACAGTGCATCTAAAGGCCCCGAAGGCTTGGCACAAGAACTTTGCAACATCTTCGGCAGCGCTTCAATTGACCTTAGTGAACGCCTAATCCCTTGGCAAAACTCGTTATTGAGCGAGACTGAGCTAAGCGACATTCGCAAGGAAGCACCGGCCGGTAGCTCTAGTTCTTATTATATTTTTGTTCACAAACACGTACTTTATCCGTGTATTCCTTTCGACCATCGCGCCGAGTTGGTCGCTAGCATTGCTTTTGATCGCCGCGCAGAAGCCCAGCTCCCCCTATCCAATACACAGAGACACCTACTGCCACATATCGCCCAGGCCTTACTTCTCTGCCATAAAATAAACCAACAGCAGCAAGAAATTGAATCAGTTTATCAAGTTCTGGGCCACTACCCACTCCCCACCCTTGCTGTCGATAACCAAGTTAATAGTGTGTTTAGCAATAAGTTGTTTAGACAATTAATCAATTCATCTATTACAAACGAAGAGTTTGACGCGAGTACATCATTAAGGCATCTAGCTCGTGAGCACATCGACCTACTGAAGTTATGCACTCGGGCTAATCAGCGCATCGTACTTAGAAATGCTATCCACGACTGTATGAATGCGACAAGCAAGCACAGCGTGTTGTTCAAGCTAAGTATTAATGAAATAGAATATCCGGTAATTATCAGCACGACAGCTTGCGTACCCAGGCTGTTCAGACATTACACCAGAACCGGCCTTGCATGGGTGTATTTTTTAGGCGCCAACTATGCGCAACACTTAAAAGAAAACCTAAGATTTCAGGCTCTGAAACTGAGTAAGGCAGAGAAAGAATTAAGCATTTTACTATTCGAAGGAGCTCGCCTTAGTGATATTTCAGAGCACAGAGGCGTCTCCGAACAGACTGTACGCAAGCAACTCCAATCAGTGCTTCGTAAAACTAGGCTTGAAAGCCAGGAAGCGCTAATTTTATTTTTATTTGAACACTGTATTGAATACGGATTAGTTAAGTAGTCACAAGGATGTAGTCATGATTAACCTGCTCGAAAATAACGCACCACTTACCATAGAGAAATTCAGCCTCGAAGAAGATGAACTGATCTCCCTTATCTATCGCTTCGCGAGCAAGAAAGACGAATGGTTCAATCTACTGCTGAGCCTGTCAAACTGTATTTCCATCTCTGAAAACCTACCTCATGAGCATCCGTTTAGAGACGTTTCCTTGCGTGTCATGAAACACCTGAAAACGGCGATCAAAATCAGTGCCCAACTTAGCAGCCAGGAACACCCCTTACAGACAGAAAGTTCCCTGAACCATATTCCCATGGCAGCATTAATTATTAATGAGACAGGCCGAATAATTGACATCAATGAGCGAGCTGAGCACTTCTTCAATGCCAGTCAGCACTGGCAAATTGATCAGGGTTACCTGAGCGCGGAACACCTTCGGCTGAACACAGAGCTTATGCCATTAACCGGCGACCAAAACTTCAGCATCATCTCACTAGCACTTGAACCCGTCGACTCAGCTGTAGAAAGCCTCAGCACTAAAAAGGCATACCAAGGCAAACCTAAGCTGGTCCATCTTACCGCCTTGCCAGGCAATGAGGCAGATATGCAGCTCAGCCAGCATTTTTATCTCTGTTTTCAAACAGAGCAGGAAGAGCTAATTAACACCGAGCTTCTCAAGGCACACTACCAGCTAACAGATACCGAGGCACTAGTCGTAGTCACCTTGATCAATGAGCTATCCAGCAAGAAGACTGCCACCAAACTAAAGTTAAAAGAGGCAACGGTAAGAGGCCACTTAAGCAACATTTATCAGAAACTTGGGGTGACTAGGAAACCGGAGTTAATCAGAAAAGTCTTATTATATAAACTCGGCTCCTCACATCAACTCGATAGGCCTTTATCTCCTATTGCTGACCAAACAAGCGAGCCTGAGCAGAACGTTATTTACCTGAAAGACGGCAGGCGTATGAGTTATTGCGATCATCCAAAGCCTGAACTTTTAAAAAATAAACGTGCAACTGACCCATATTGCTCGACCAGCTCCGAAACTCACGCCATCATTTTACTACATAACCTTATGGGCTCTTCAATGGAGTTACCTCCGGGTGCATCAAGCCTTTTTGAACAAGAAAATATCCGAATTATTGTTCCCGAACGTCCTGGCTACGGAGATTCTGACTGCCACCCCGAACGTAACCACCAAGACTGGTGCTCGGATCTTGAGCAACTACTAGATCACCTAAAACTAGATAAAGTAAAAATTCTTGCACACTCTATAGGTGGTAGTTACGCGCTTGCCTTGGCAGAGTTTCTGCCAGATCGCATCGAGCGCATTGCGATGGTTAATGCCATGCCGCGTATCGAAGATATTATGGCCTGCGCCAACATCCCTTCACTCGTAACGGCCGTTAATCGAAGTCTAAAGTTTGCTCCATTTTTGATCGAACCCATTTTAAAAATGGCTGTTGGAAAAGACATCGAACACTTTTATTCCCAGCAGTTGAACTATATTCGCCCCACACTTGAAGGTCGTGCTGCAGATATTAACTTGTTAAAAACAAGTCAATATCGAAACTATTCAACCGCTAATCTCAAGCAATCGGCTAAGCAAGGTGTTGGTATTTGGGCAGAAGAACTAAAGCTTAGCTTCAGTGCTCTTGCCTTTTCGGTAAAAAATTGTCGAACAGAATATCAATTCTGGCACGGCGAACATGATGATGTTATTCCCCTAGAAGCCGCTGAGCTGCTATCAAAGCACCTCAATACGACTCACTTTACCCGTCTGAAAAGTGAAACCCACTATCTTTTTGCTCGCCACTTTAACAAGATTGTTAAGCAACTCATCGCTAGCTAAGCCGCAATGAAATAGAAATCAGGGTGTGACAAGTCTTAGCGAGCACACCCTTCAACTCAACCCATGAGTACGAATCCGCATCACGCTACGGCGCGCTGCCCCTGCATATGTCTGATATAGCGATCGAACAGTTTTTAGTTGACCCTCAAGGGAAGCTAGTCATCAATGAGAACATCAAAAACATATTCGAGTATTTCCTTATGGCTTCTCATATCGAGGGACAAGACCAGGTCATTGAACGCATACGCGAGTATATTGAGATGAGTTTGTCTGGCGAAGCAACGATGAAAGCCCAGGAAATAGCAGACAATTATCTGCTTTATAAAGGCAACCTGAGTACAGAGCAATTTGCAATGAACACAGACTTCAGTCAGCAGGAAAACCTGACAATGCTGCGCTCTGCGCTTGATGATAAAAAAAACACACATCGACAATACCTCGGTGAAGAACTAAGTGAAGCCTTGCTCGGTCACGAAGAACGTTATGATGACTATTCTTATCAGCGCTTACTGATCAACAGCGACAGTTCACTAAGCGAGCAGGAAAAAGATCAGCTGATGGCTCAGGCCGAAAGCCAACTGCCCAGTAAGATGGCTCAAGGCATGCGCTATAAGCGCGAAGAAAAAAAGCTCACCGCACAAATAAACAGGCTTAAGAATCAGTCTGACACGGCTGAAGAAATCTTCGATTTAAGAGCTAATTTCTATGGAGAAAAGATCGCACAAAGAATGGCCTACCTAGAATCCAATACGCCACAGTGGCAAGCTCGCCTAACAGAATTCTACCAACAACGGCAAGATATCCTAGACTCAAATGAATTAAGTGACGAAGCCAAAAAACTCGCCTTACAAGAAGCCAAAGATAATGCCTTCACCAGAAAAGAACAGATCAAGCTCGCCGTACAATCGATACGGGGAGCATAGAGAGCTTGTAATTGGATAATAGCGTGCCGACTAGACAGATCGCGGACTTTCTTTAATTGTGCAATTTCTCCCTGCCTCTTTTGCTTTATAAAGCAAGTCATCCGCCTTCTTGATGACCTCAGCTGGTCGATACCCTGGCTCGCTATTTGCCAAACCTATACTTATTGTCACCGAAACGGTCTTAGAAGGATTACCCTGACCTCTATGCTTTTTCCCTGTCTTCTTATCCTGCTCACGGTCATCGGACCTAAGCTTTAGCGCATAGTTTTGTATCGATTCACGCACGGCCTCGGCAAAGACAAAAATGTCGTCAGCACTTCGGCGGTTAAAGACAATGGTAAATTCTTCTCCACCATAACGGAAAGCTCGCCCTCCACCCTCGACCTGAGCGATCTTTGAAGCCACCATACGCAAAACCTGGTCACCCACATCATGACCATGGGTATCATTAAATTTTTTAAAGTGATCGACATCGAGCATCGCTACCGAGTAATGACGACCTAAAGTGGAAAGATAATCTTCCAAAGCACGGCGACCTGATATTCCGGTTAATGCATCTTTATAAGTCACCTGATAATTACTTTGTTGATAAAGAATAAACAAAGCCAAAAACAGCATTGAGAAGCATACTGAACTAAGGTGATTTGAAGAGAAGTCGAAAAAGACTGACACGCCAGATAGCCAGGTTAATAATAAAGCGAAATCTGCAACATGTTTGCGAATCAAGGCAAGCAGAGCTAACACTGAAAAACACAAGGCGTGGCAATATAACAAAGCCTCGGTCACCCAATACCGGTCTTCAAACAAAGCACTTTGGTGGTTGGCAATCGCCGCTAACTTAGCCTGCCACGCCTCACTGGCACCAAAATACCACAAGAGCATAGCTCCAGCCGCTAATACCAGTGCATATACTCCACCTGTTCGGTTAAACATACCTTTTTCAGGAACGAGCGAAGCAAACATCAACGATGTACAAAAAAGGAGATTAAGTCCACTAAACATCGCCATCACGTCTGATCTTGTCAAAGGCGTTTGCAGCTTCGTTTGAATAAAGTAATAGGCAAACAGGGCGATGAAAATCGGGGCAATAAAGCGGCTTCGATTAAACATGGCAGAAAAGCCAAGTAAGATACACGCTAATAGGTAAGGAGCAGTCCGCAGTACGTTTTCATCGAGAGCTTCAATAGAGCTGATACGAACCAGAAAAAAGGATAAAACGACAACAATTAAAGGGCTTAATCGCCAAGCATTTGCTAATAGGGGCACTGTTAATACTTCTTTGAAAAAACATGCTTTCAGTGTAGCTCAGATACTGGCATTGTGAGTGTGGATTGATATTTATTTGCACCAACACTCGCGCTTTAATTAAACTATTTCAGAACTTCCATATCACTCTGACCTATTTCACTTATGCAAAACCTTTCTGCCTCTCAGGCAAAGAATTCCATTGCAGTTAGCCCGCATGACCCGCTTAATTGGCATCAAGGTATTGAGCATTACGGCTTTTGGGCAATAGTGGTTCAGCAAGAAGACTGGCTCAAAGCCTTCCAACGCGCCCGCGCTCATGTCAAAACACTAGTACTACCTGATTACCAGAGAGCACCTCACATCACTTTATCTGCTTGCGGACTGGTGGATCCTGCTCACTTCTGCGAAGAGAAGCTCGCCCGGCAAATCAGAGCGCTTGAAGAATTAAAGCTTTCGCCCTTTTCTCTAGAAAGCCTAGGCCTAGACAGTTTCGAGACAGCCCCCTACCTTTCGATAAACAAGCACCCTCTTCTTCTAAAGATACGCGGTACACTGGAATCTATCTGTCAGGATAATCCCGCACGCGACTACCACCCTCATCTTACTTTGGGCTTTTATAAACAGTCGTACTCACTCAGCACCTTACAGCGCCACTTATCAGGCTATACACAGCCAGTCCTCCCAAGTCTAAGCGTACAAAGCCTATGCTACTGCACCTATCAGACCAAAGAAATCCAGGGAAACATCACAATAAGACACAAGCTCCCGCTTTCATAACGCAATAACACTCTCACTTGACGCTGATAGCTCAAGAAAACCGATCTATCCCTAAGAATTATTCCTCCATTTTTACGGCGAAAATGCACAGTTATGCTATTTTTAAGGAGGGGCAAGCTTTAACGAAGCAATTATCGACGTCAGCACACTCCTGACACATATCAGTCAATTGCCTAGCCCCTAACCTCATTGAATAGCACTGGGCATATACTGACGTGGCAACAAACGTAAATGAATAAGCTAACTACATCACTATCCTTCAAGTTAGCGATACCAAGCATCCTTATTGGCACGATATTTTTGCTGTCCGTCTCGCTATTATTCTCTTATCACGCAGAGCGAACATTAGAGCGTGAAAGCAATATAATTGCCCAGCATATACAAGACACGCTACTTATCGCTAATGAAACCAATGCTAACACAGCTAATTTAAGGCGTATTGTTAAAGCCTTAACGGCACGAAATGACATGACCCGCTTGCTCCCGGTGGAACAGGCAAGTGGCATTATCAGCGCAGACAGCCAAGAAGAAAATATTGGCCAAAATGTTCATAATTCACTCGACAATGCCCAATTAGAAACCTAGAAGCGTTTCATCACAAATGGACAAAACCAGAATCATCAAATTAGCGATGACGGTTTTTTTCATCATGCTCGCATCAAACTACTGAACCCAGAGCTTAATCGCGTGCGCCCTTACGAGGTATTTATGGAATTTCATAATATACCGACATTTAAAGAAACCAAGACATTTCTCTTTAGCTTATTTCTACTCTGTGCTGGGGGAATTACCCTACTTGCGGCTACAGCCTATCTCAACCAGCGTAGAACCTTGATTAGGCCCTTGGAAAGCATTACCGAAGAGCTACACCAGCAACAAAGTAACGGCCTAAATTCTCCCTTAAGCTACCAAAGCGAGGATGAGTTAGGCACTTTGGTTAAGCGCTATAATGCTCTTGCCAAAGACATAGCCAAACGCGCTGAGGAGGTAAACGAAACCCGGCGTATTATCGATGGCATCACCGACGGTGTCCCCGTATTACTTTCCTACATTGATGCACAAGAGCGCTTTCAGTTCGTTAACAAGAACTATAGTCGCTGGAGCGGCCGTGATACTAGCACCTATAAGGGTAAAGCAATTTCTGAAGCCTTGGGTGAAGCCATTTACGAACGGACTCAACCCTACATTAAAAAGGCTCTAAGCGGGACGTCCTGTCACTTGGAAACAGATATGGCGACCGTTAACGGTAAAAGGCATTGCAAAGCGAATTACCATCCTGATTTTGGCGAAAATAACGAAGTCCTCGGAGCCTTTATTTGTATCGAGGATCTTTCAGAGGTCAAAGTTTCAGCCTCAAAATTATCTGATTACGCACAAGAACTAGAATTCCGTGAAATAGCCCTTCAAGAAGAAAAAGCCGTTGCCGAAAATGCGTTGAAAGTTAAGTCTGAGTTCCTGGCCAGCATGAGTCATGAAATACGCACGCCAATGAACGGTGTACTCGGCATGCTCAATCTGCTGATGAACACAGAGCTCAGTGATGAGCAAAGACAAAGAGCCTCATTGGCAAAATCTAGTGCTGAGTCCTTGCTAAGCTTGATCAACGATATACTCGACTTCTCTAAGGTTGAGTCAGGTAAACTCGAGCTTGAGCAGGTCTCTTTCGACTTAATTGACTTAATCTCCAGCTTGGCGAAAACACTTAGTAAGCAAGCATACGACAAAGACATAGACTTCGTTGTCGATGTTTCGGGCATCAATAAAACCCATATCACAAGTGACCCTGGGCGAATCAGGCAAGTCTTAACGAGTTTAATATCGAATGCGATAAAGTTTACTTCTTCCGGTAGCGTAACCCTAAAACTAGAAGTCTACGAAGACTTTGGTGACAGCCTGGATCTAATTTGCGAAGTTCACGATACCGGTACCGGAATAGCTAAAGATAAGCTGGCAACGATATTTGACTCATTCTCACAAGCAGATGCCTCAACCACTCGAAAATATGGCGGCACTGGCCTTGGTTTAACTATTTCTCGAAATTTATGCCAATTAATGCATGGCGATATTAGAGTCGCCAGTGAGCTAGGTAAAGGTAGTGTCTTTACTGCCTCATTCATGGTTGACAGCTCTACTGAAAACAAAGAAAGCGCGCCACAATTTGAGACCGAACAACTGCTAGCATTTATTCTCGATAAACATCAGGACACAGCCAAGGAAATTGAGAAACAGCTAAGTAAATGGGGAATTCCCTCATATATCTGCGACAGCTCCAATTCCGTGCTCAATTCACTCAATGAACATGTTGTCGGGCCTGGTAAGGTCCCCTTGATCTATATCGATGCAGACCTGATTGAAGGTTCTGCCCACGACCTTAGCGACAACCTTCGCAGCCAAGCAGGCAATGAAACCTTATACCTGATACTCATGACAAAGTACGGTTCCCAGGTCGATGAAAACTATTGCAAGACTCATGGCTTCGATGCCCATATCTATAAGCCTATCTGTTCCAATGACCTAATCCAAAGCATGGAGCTCAGCCTCTATTCAGAAAAACCAGAGCTAACGCAAAGTGCGATAGCGGCTATAGAAGACCCCACTACAGATTTGAGCGAGTCTAGAATCCTGCTTGTTGAAGACGTCTATGTAAACCAGCTCGTTGTACAAGGTATTCTTGAGGCGCTTGACCAACAGTGCGATATCGCTGCCAACGGCCTAGAAGCGCTAGAAATGATACGCGACGCTGAAAAAACGGTCCCCTACAACCTCATTTTCATGGACTGCCAAATGCCGGAAATGGATGGATATGAAGCAACTACAGCGATCAGACAAGGTAAAGCCGGAGAAAACGCCAAGCAGCTACCTATTGTTGCCATGACAGCTAATGCAATGAAAGGTGATGATGATAAATGCTTTGCTGTGGGAATGAATGACTATATTAGCAAGCCTGTCGATGCCATGATCGTTCAAGAGAAGCTAAATAAATGGCTACATTAAGATGGCAGCGCCCTGTTAAACGCCTCATAATGATAAGCGAGTTCACTTGCTGACTCAGACTCACCTGCAAGCTCAAGTAGTTCGATAACACACTCAGCCGTACACAACCCGCCTTTTAGCTGATTTCCTCTACGCACAAAAGTGGAAGGTGTCACGTTATCCAAAGAGAACTTGTCGGCTTGTTGCAAATAAGGGCTTTGTCTATACATTTTCTTGGCTTGTTGCCAAGTAGCATCCAGAATCACGTAGTGAGTATAGGAAAAAAGACATTGAGGGTCAGGCTGATAAGTGCCAGGGCTATCGGTGTTTTGTGTAGGCAGTTCTTCTCTAGGAAAGAGCACCGCGGCTTGCTGCCGAGCCAATAGACTCAATAAACTTTCATCGGGTTCCCGACGCTTCCAAACGACAAGTTCGCAATCACCCTTCAATATACCTCTAACGACTGCACCCGTATTATTCTTCTTTTCTAATTCCCGCTCATGCGTAAGTAATATAAACTTCATTAACTATAAAATACGATTACGGCCTGCTTCTTTAGCTTCATATAATAATTTGTCAGCACTCTCGATAAACTCTGCCGCACTTTGCCCTTCACCAGCAAACTGAGCAATCCCACCACTAACCGTGACATGATCTGCCACTAAAGAGTGTTCATGAGGATAATTCAAATCACTAAACAACTTATTTATACGCTTCGCAACCGCTTGCGCTTGCACCGCATTGGTATTAGGCAAAATCACTGCGAATTCTTCCCCACAATACCGAGCAACAATATCGGCTGGTCGGCACATCGCTTTACGCAAGGTTTCACCAACAGCCTTTAAACACTCGTCACCGGCTTGATGTCCGTTGTTATCATTGAAAGGTTTAAACTGATCAACATCGATCATAATCAAAGTTAAAGGGTCTTTCTCTTTGATTGACCTAGTGATCTCCAGCTCCATGGCCTTATCAAAACCACGGCGGTTCACCAGTCCTGTTAAGGTGTCTTGAAATGCGAGCAACTCCATTTTTAATTTGGTGCCATGAAGCTCGTCCTGAATCTGGGCGATACGCTCCATCGCATGAATCATCGCTTCAAGCACTTCAGGCACTATCGGCTTATAAAGATAAATATCGCCGCCTGACTGAATACCCACAGTACAAAACTTAGTATCCGTTTTAGCACTAACAAAAATAATGGGGAACCATATAGAGGTATCTTGACGAATAATTTTAGTCGTTTCAAAACCGTTAAGACCAGGCATTTCAACGTCCATCAAAATCAAATCGACTTTCTCTTGCCGACAGAGGTCAATTGCATCCTGTCCACATTCGGCCTCGATGACATCATGCCCAAGCCCGGCAACTACTGCTAGAGACACAAGCCTCATAGAACGCTGGTCATCAACAATCAGTACTTTCATAACTCACTCAACTTTTATTAGTCATTACATGCTCAGATCGCTATGGCTAGTTAACGGCCTTTAGTATACTGAGCAACTTATTATGAGAGCGGCCATAATGAAGCACCACAATTGTTACAAGATAAAATCGTTTGTGCTCTAAAGTACAGTATAGAGTATGCCCAAGCATTTTTCTTACACAAGACGACTCGATTCATAATTTTTTGCGCTCTGATAAAAAACTGTTAACCCAAGTGCAAATAACTACTTGAACAGCCGAAAAATACTGTTAAAGTGCGCACGTCTGGATTCCATAGGACTACATATATCTCTCGCCACGCCCAGAATTGGCAGAGCACCCTATATGTTAAGAATCCATTTGCACTGCACAACAAACTTAGAATAGACGCACCCATGACAGAAACCCCACTGATTCGCCAAATTGTTTCTCGACCCGCACTCAGTTTTATTATCACTCTGGCAATTATCCTCGTATCAGCATTTCTCGCGGCTCAAGTAACAAAAAACACCACGCCCTATTTCTTGGACCGCACCCACACAGAGCGCGTTAAAGAAGATCTGATGACAGATATTTTTGAGCGATCCAGAGAAACCATTGTTATTATTCTCGAGGCAAAATCTGGCGATATTTTTTCTGCAGAGTCACTGAGCTTATTAGAAACTATTCATAAGACTCTAGACTCCGTTGACTTGATAGAAATGATCAATCCTAAACTCAACACAGGCAAGTCACTCGATAAGGCCAGCTTAATCAGTCAATATAACCAAAGCCTGGCGGCGGCTAAAAACGAGCAAGAATCTAAGGAAATAGAAGCATTACTAGGCCAATACCTCTTCCCTATTCGCAATATCAAGTCACTACTAAATAGTGATGACATTTTCATGCTTGAAGATGAGATCACCATTGCCCCCAACTTCGAGCAAGAAAAGATCGCTCAATGGCAACAGAATCAAGGCAAAGAAATATTAGATAACCCTCTGTTTACGGATGCTTTGGTTAGCCCAGACGGCCGCGCAATGGCAATTAATCTTGAACTAAACATCGATACCGACGATAGCGCAAGCACTACTGCGATATTCAATAAGGTTCAAGGGTTGATAAAACCCATCGTTGAATCAAGTAATTTCGACCTCTACTTTTCTGGCTCACCAGTCGTAAATGTAGAAATTTCTAATGTTATGGAAAAGGATAATCAACGCTATTTCCCTTTAATCGTCCTATTAATAGCATTAACACTGGCCTATTTATTTCGCAGTGCCTGGGCCCCGTTCTTTGCGCTCAGCGTATCAATTATCAGTATCGTCATCACCTTTGGACTCATGACCTTGCTGGGCATATCCCTGAATATCGTGACCACGATGTTGCCGATATTCATTATCACCATTGGCGTAACAGATGCCATTCATGTTCTTTCCGAATCTAAATTAGACCAAAACAAAACAAGTAAGCAAGAAGCAACTATTGCTAAAGTCAGTAAACTTTTTCGCGCAATGTTGCTTACGTCGCTGACGACAGCTCTTGGTTTTTTCTCACTTTCATACACCGAAATTACTAATATAAAAGAATTCGGCATCATGGTTGGAATCAGCGCTATTGTCGCGTTTATTATTTCTGTAACGGTGCTGCCTACTTTAATGGCAAATATAAATTTTTCTTCAGGAACAACTCAGCGCCCCATTCGTTTCTTTGAGGCTTTAGAAAACATTGCTAAAAAGCAAACCATTTCTCGTTGCTTCGCACTGCTATTCCTTTTAGTCGTCTTCTCCTTAATCGGGCTTCCTAATTTCTACGTTGACCAACAAAACCTTCACTCCTTCAAAGCCCAGACTCAACTGAGGCAAGATGATGCCAGAATCAACGAGTTACTAGGTGGCACCGTACCAGTGAACGTATGGATAAGCTCAGATGAGCAAAATGGCATCCTTTCTCCTGAGGTATTACGAGTGATAGAAAAACTCGAAGCGCAAGCTAAGCGTCATGATGCAGTTGGCTACACAAGCTCAATATCTGGTTTTATCAAACAGCTACACAAAACCTTATCGCCCAATGATGACAAGATACAAAGCTCAGAGCTAAGTCCGGAGCTTATATCCCAATATTTATTTTTGTTAGAGGGCGGCCCCTCACGAGACCTTGAGTCTATTGCCAAAGTGGGCCCTTACAATGAAACTCGCGTGGTAATCATGTCCAAAACAGATGGCTCCAAGCAGTTACAGCAACTGTTAGACGATCTAGGCCCTATTGCTGAAACCTTACCTGAAGGGGTTTCGTTTAGATTCACCGGCTACGGGAGTATGAATGCTGCCGCCTCAAAAGAAATTATCCAAGGACAACTTTCCAGCATTATCATTTCGGTTGTCGGACTTTTATTGGTTTTGTGCACGATCTACCGCTCAATCCGTATTGGAATAATCGCTATCTTCCCACTAAGCATGTCATTACTGGTCATGTTCGGACTGATGGGTTTATTGCAGATTCCTTTAGATATCGGCTCTAGTCTGCTATGCGGCATTGCCTTCGGCATCGGCATCGATTACTCCATACATATCGTCGAAGCCTACTTACGAAACTTAAAAGCACTTCAATCTAGGGATGCCGCAGCTCAAGCAGCCCTGACAGATATCACCTTCCCAATATTAACCAGCGCTTTTACCATTGCATTAGGCTTCTCAATCCTCTTGTTGTCAGAGTTTCAGCCTATTTTCAACCTCGGACTTCTCATTAGTATTACCATGCTAGTGTCTGCGCTATGTACACTTTTTATCATGCCAAACCTTCTGAAATTAGCTAAGGTAGGAAAAGTAGTAGAGCAGGAAGAAGAGCTCGAACCTTCGATGCTTGCAGAGGGCTAACCAGCCCTACTCAAAAACCTTATATTTTTTGATATACCTGAGTGCAAAAGGCGTCTCGATTAGCATATATGTCAGTAAACTAAACCAGAACCAGTTAGTCTCTAGAATGATCAACGATAACTTGAGGTCTTGACCTTGATATAAGCTGCCAACCACCAAGAGAGATATCACCATAGCAGCCAAGTCGTTCGTAAATAGTTTGTTCAAATCTCGCCCCGCAAACCGAGGATAAACGAACAAATAAGTAAGCGTCACCAATAGGAAATTGATCAATAAAATAAGAGCTTCAGCTTGCATAATCATTCCGATTCAAACTTGTAAACAGTCATCATACCTCGAACTGATAACAAAGTGACTAATAACAAACGTTAGTTGTAATAACGACACAATCTAAAAGCGACACTCCAAACCGGCCAAACTCTACTACACTAATATCACTACCGACATAATAACTAAGTTAGCCTGCTTTTTTGAAATCAGATATCTAGATTTGAATTGGCTTATAAACGGTTAGGTATATGAAGCGTACAAGTGCCACAATTAAAGCATTAACCCTGCTTTTGTTAGTCAGTTTCCATTCACTCTCTAAGGCTGAAACTATCCAAATAGCCAGTGGAGAATATCCGCCGTGGACCTCACAATCACTGCCGGGTGGAGGCTACATTAATCATCTAGTTAGCGAAGCGTTTAAGCTCCACAACATTGACGTCAAATTTGACTATCTCCCTTGGAAAAGAGCCCTAGAAGCGACTCGAATCGGTAATTATCACGCCACGTCTTTTTGGGGGGAAAGTGAAGAAAGAAGACAAGACTTTCTCCATAGCCAAACGATCGAGAATATCTATTTTGTCTTTTTCTACACTAAAAAACGCTTTAACGGCCCGTTCAAATGGCAAAGCCTTGATGAACTAGGCCGTTTAAAAATTGGCGCTACGCGGAGCTATACTTATAACGATGAATTTTGGCGTTTATACAAGCAAGACAGGTTAAGAGTGTCAATTAGCAATACAGATATAGATAACTTGCGAAAACTAATCAGCGGAACAATCGACTTATTTCCTATCTCTGAATTCACAGGAAAGTACCTGCTTCATAGAAACTTTTCACCAGCTGAAATAGAATCGATCGGAATCAACACTAAAGCACTCAGTGAAGGTAAAAACTATATTTTATTTTCCAAAACCCAGCCAGACAGCCAATACTATCTAAATATTCTGAATGCCGGGCTCGAAGCGCTCAGACAAGAAGGTAAATTTCGAATTTTCCAAGAAGAAATGTTTAAATGAAACAGCTCTATTTATCTCTCATATTATTATTTGGTTTCAGTTTTTATGCGCTGGCTAGCAATCAGCCAATCAGCTTTGATCACAGTACCGAAAACATAGTTCTAGCCAATCATATTGTATATTTTGAAGATAAAGACCACTCACTGACGCCTGGGAATATCCACACAATACAGAATACTCAATGGCAATCTTTACCTGAAGGTCGTGCCAACTTTGGTTTTTCAAGTAGTGCTTATTGGTTTCGCTTTGCTGTACAAAACGAGACGCCTGTTGATATACCCGCTTACCTACACGTCAACTATAGCCAGCTAGATAATATACAGTTGTTTCACAGCATTCCAGGTTCACCTTCTCATTCGGTGACTCTAAAAAAACTTGTCGAAACCGGAGACCGATTCAATTTTGCACAAAGACCCATCGAGTTTCCTACTTTTGTTTTACCACTTGAGCTCTCTGCCGGGCAGCCTCAAGAGTACTTTGTGAAGGTGAGCAGTGAAGGCTCTCTTCAGGTTCCTTTGCAACTATGGGAGCAAGAGAGTTTTCTACTACAAGCGAATAACTCACTATTTCTCTACGGCTGCTTTTTAAGTGCGCTTTTGATTATGAGTGCCTATAACCTGTGCCTGTTTCTAATCATCCGCGACAAAACCTACTTGCTCTACAGCTTTTTCATCCTTTGTATGGCTGGGATGCATAGTTCACTAGATGGCTTTGCCTATCAATGGTTCTGGCCTAGTGCGCCCAGCTGGCATCAAATATCTGCAATTACCTTTATCTCTTTTGGCTTACTATCTACGATGCTCTTCACCCGGACAATACTCCCCATACCAGAGAAAAGTATCCTCTACCGTGGTATCAAGTTGCTTACTTTTTTGACTGTTGTCTCTGCTATCACCAGCCTATTTCTACCCTATCGCCAGGCAGCCATCCTTAATGGTGGCATGACTGTCATAGTGATGAGCAGCGTCACCTTTATCTGCTTGGCAATGCTTCGGTTTAGCCCGCGTATTGCACGCTTCTTCTGCATCGCATGGGGCGCTTACTTTTTGGGTATCGTACTAAAGTCTTCAAGCAAAATGGGCTATTTGCCCTCCTCTACCTTTACCGAATACGCTGGAAATATTGGCGGTGTCGTGGGCATTGTTATTATATCAATGGCATTGGCTGACCGAATCAATAGCGAAAGGCGAGCACGAGAGCAAGCACAATCCCAATCTATTGGTAACCTCAAACGCTTTGAAAACCTCTACCAAAATTCACTTGAGGGAATATTCAGCTACGACAAAAAAGGGACCTTGTTGTCAGCAAACCCAGCCTTTTTGTCACTGATAGGTTTAGAGGATATTCCGTCGTTTAGCGGAAAAACTAAAGACTTAAACGGTTATTACCTTTCAGAAAAAGAGTTCACTGAGTTTTTCAAAGCGGTTAAGAAGTCAGGCCAAGTTGTCGACTACGAAGCTCAGCTCAGCAACTCCCTAGGTGACTCCATGTGGGTGAATATTTCTGCCCGTTATGTGAACGAGCAGGGAAACGAGGAACTGGAAGGAACTCTAATCAATATTAATGAACGAAAAGCCTTTGAACAGCAGCTAAAACATTTGGCTGAGCACGACTCTTTAACAGGCTTTTATAACCGTAGAACCTTTGAGAGTTCAGCAAAAGAGTTATTGCTTAAAGTTCAAGCAGGTGAAGATTCGGCCTGCTTACTATATATGGATCTAGACCAGTTTAAGATTGTGAATGACCTCTGTGGCCACACTGCAGGCGACATCTTGCTAAAAAATATTAGCCAGAAGCTGCTTCAAGAAGTAAAAGCGCTCGGGCCTCAGCAGGTCATCGCTCGACTGGGGGGCGATGAATTCGGCATTCTCGTTAGCCAAACAAGTCTTCCCAAAGCAAGGCTTATTGCCGAAAGTCTCAGAGAAGCCGTCGAGAAATTTTTATTTATCTGGGAAGGTAAGCGTTACAGCATTGGCGTCAGTATCGGCTTGGTTGAAATATACCCTTATCACCAGAATGTAGAACAACTACTAGCCATGGCGGATGCTGCTTGCTATATGGCCAAAGACCAAGGGCGTAATCGTGTTCATGTATTCATTGAGTCTGATAAAGACCTACAGTTCCGACAGCTCGAAATGCAATGGGTCACAACAATTAAAGAAGCACTAACGAATGATCAGTTCTTTTTAGTCTTTCAACACATTGCGCCCAACCAAGGTCAAGAGCAAAACTTTCATTACGAAATCCTGCTTCGCCTGATCAATAGCAACGGCAACCTTTGTTCTCCAGGCCAGTTCTTGCCCGCGGCAGAACGCTATAACCTCATGCCTAATATAGATCGCTGGGTCATCAAGAATTACTTCGCTTGGTTAGGTAAACACCCCGAGCACTTGGAAAAGCTCGGCTGTGCCAGTATTAACCTCAGTCCACAGAGCATTGGTCAAAAAGAATTCTCAGCTTTTCTGGTTAATCTCTTTGAAGAGAATAAGGTGCCGCCCCATAAAGTCTGCTTTGAGATCACCGAAAGCATGGCGATCACGCATCTAGATAATACCCAGAATTTCATCGATAAATTCAGGGCGCTCGGCTGTCGCTTTGCACTCGACGATTTTGGCACAGGCTTTTCATCCTATGCCTATCTAAAGGACCTTAATATTGACTACCTAAAAATCGATGGCGTATTTGTTAAAAACTTATGCGATGATGCCGTAAATACCGCAATGATCAAATCAATTGCCGACGTCGCAAGTGCTATAGGCATAGAAACGATTGCAGAGTTTGTTGAAACAGCAGAGATTCAAGATAAGCTGACCGAAATAGGCATCACTTACTCTCAAGGCTATCATATTCATAAGCCAGTAAAGCTTGATTCCCTTGCGCTTGAAGAGAGTAGAGCCCAACCTAACAGCCATGAAGAAGGTAATAGCTAGTCAATATGAGTACCTTATATATTACGGGCGCAGGTGTTAGCGCAGAAAGTGGCATTCCAACGTTTAGAGGTGAGGATGGCTTTTGGACCATTGGCAGTAAGAACTATACCCCGATGGAAATGGCTACGCGCCGAATGTACACCGAAAACCCGGTAGAATTTCTATCTTGGTACTATCATCGTTTTGCAACGTATCGCCATCACGGGCCAAATGAAGTCCACCATTGGCTCGCAGATAAAAACCTGATCACCCAAAATATTGATGGTCTTGATGGTAAGGCCGGCAACAAAGATTATATCGCAATTCATGGGCGCTTAGATCAAATGACGCGTTTTCATGAGCAAGGCCCAACGGTTGAGACTTATCAAACGCCTTGGGAACAAGTGGATGAAGAGAATCTTGTCGACTCACTACTTTCCCTGTTTAAAATTAGTAAGCACACACTTACACCAGAGCTAGACGTTTCACAAAAGCCTTACGTTTTGCTCTTCGATGAGTTCTACACTGATCTTTACAGAATATCAGAGGCACAGGAACGAATGCGTTATGCCTCGAAGATGGTATTTATGGGCACCTCCTTTAGTGTCAATATTACTCAAATGGCCCTGGAAACGGCTGTTCATAACGATATCCCGATAGAAATCGTAGACCCGAAGCCCGTGAAAATTCACTACCAAAATACAACTTATCATCAGGTAAAGGCGTCTGATTATATTAAGAGAGTGACTTAACGTGAGTCTAGTTCAATTGATTTATGTGAGTACGGCTTCCAAGGTTTTAACCCTAGAAGACTTGAAAAGTATTGTTGAAGTCGCAAAGCTGAATAATCAAAAGCATATGATTAGCGGTTTTCTATGCTCAGATAAGCGCTATTTCAACATATCAAAACAGACTATCGCCACAAGGCCTTAAAGCTTATCGTTTATAACGAAACGACTAGCCGCTCTTTTCCCGAGTGGGCAATGGGAGCCGTTCTTCAAGTCGGGAGTCACGAGAAAATACTCGCAAAGTTCAACCCTGATCGTTCATTTCAACCGTATGCTTTAAGTCCAAGTGATAGCCTTAGTTTCTTACAGGCGTTTTCTGAATTCAGAGGGATGCCAAAAAGCACTTAATCAGAAAGACGAGCCTGGCTGCTCCAGAAACGCTAACTCTGGCTGACTCGACTCTCTTCCAAGTATCTGATTACGATGAGGGTAGCGACCAAAACGATCAATAATTTCCTTATGGCGCTTTTCAAATTCAAGATTGCGCTCCAAACCCTTTTGAGAATAAAGCGACAACGCAACTTCATGAATCGCTCTTGATTCACTATGCATGAAAGGCATATACAGAAAACTTCGCTCAGTGGGTTCAAGTGCTAAATCTGCACGACAAGCGATCGCTTCCTGAGCCAGCACCAAAGCAAGTGTATCAGAAGCGAAAGCAGCCGGCGTATCTCGATACATATTTCGAGAGAATTGATCTAGAACGATAATCTCAGCCAACCGGCCTTCGGGGCTTGAACGCCAAGTGTAGAGTTCCCCCGCATTCGCTTGGCGGTGCAAGGAAGCAAAACGCCCTTGAATCAGGGCGTCGAAATCAGAGTCCTTAACAAACCAGCTCGAAGGTTCGATTTCTTCAAACCAGAAACTCAATACAGATTGGCACATTGTTTCAGCTAAGTCCTTAATTAAGTAAAACCTAACTGTAGACCTTGAAACACACAAATGCGAGTCGTCGAGAGCTAAGGGCGACTCGGCGAGGGGTAGAACCCTCTGCCTACAGAGTCGATAAAAAGTTACAGCCCTGAATGGCACTTACTTAAGGAGAAATTGGCGTCATTCCCTTGAACAAGGGAATCCATTGTTTTGAGGCTAACTCAATGAAATTGAAGGACCATGACTATCGCTAACCTATAGATTTCTAGTCTTTTTTAACTCTCTAGGTCAGCCAAACGGCTGAAAAACAATGGATTCCCGCCCCGCCCAGGCGGCCCTCTCTTGCTGCGCAATTCACCTTGTGCGCGGGAATGACGAGTTTCGGGGCGAAATCAAGCTTAAGTAAGTGCCATTGGTTACAGCCCTCTTTTCAGAAAAGGGCTAACTTAAGTAAGCCGCCTTCAAATCATACATCTAAACCTGAAACGTACGCTGCATTTCGTCCAGCACTTCCCCTTCGTTCTCGGGCTCATAATGCGGAGGCATCCATGCAGGTCTTTCATTCTGATAAATCATACCAAGCCCGAAGCCATCATCCCTCTGAATTTCAGCCGCGGTCTGAATTGGGTCGTGAGTGTGCTCCTGACCAAACTCATGGACCATTTCCTTCCAATGCTTTTGCTCAGGTACAAAGGTGACACACTGGCTCAATGCCTGCACGAAGGAGAAACCTTCATGCTCAATAGCCTTAACGATTAAATCCGTTAGCTGCTTCGGATCACCATAATAACCACGCGCGATAAATCCGGCCCCGGCACCCAGTGCAAGGCTCGCTGGCTGCAGTGCAGGAACACCCGTGCCATGAGGGGTTAGTTTACTGTGATCCCAATCCGAAGGCGTCGTAGGTGAAGCCTGCCCTTTAGTCATACCGTAGACTTCATTATCCATGGCGATATAGGTGAAATTGATATTCCGTCGACAGGCATGCAAAAAGTGATTGCCACCAATAGAAAAACCATCACCATCGCCTCCCACCGCGATGACAGTCAAATCCGGACGTGCCACCTTCAAACCACCCGCCACGGGCAGCGCCCGACCGTGAACACCATGAAAACCGAATAAATGTGTGTAGGCAGGCAAACGAGACGAGCAGCCAATACCCGAAATGATAGCAACATTCTCCGGGTCAAGGTTGAGTTTTGCCAAAGCACGGGTTAAAGCAGCTAACACTGAATAGTGCCCACAACCGGCACACCAAATTGGGCTGACCGTAGACTTATAATCCTTCGCTTTTCTTGTTGCTATGTTTTTATTCTCAGCAGTTGGCGACATGTTCTACCTCCAGAGCGTTCTGTTCCCATTGATTAAAGGCACCGATAATATGCTTCGGCCGGATAGGTAAAGGGCCCGGAATAGCCAAGCTTTGGTGAGCACAAGGAAAGTCTACATGCGCCCTTAACCAAGCCATAAACTGGGCACCATGACTCTGCTCGACAACAAGTACTCTTTCTGCACCCTCTAGCTCGCGCAACAGCGCCTCGGTTTGTAGTGGCGCGATCAAACGTAAAGCAATGACTCGGCATGCCTCACCTTGCTCGGTCATTCTTTCAGCCGCTTCTTTAGCTACCGATGAGACCGACCCCCAACAAACTATGGCGCTTTCACCCTGCCCTGACACCTCAGCCCAATATTCAGAGTAGTCAAACTGACGAAGCTTCTCGGCGCGTTTCTGCAGCTGCTCGCGATGCATTTCTGTGGCAGCAGAAGGCGTGCCATGTTGGTTATGCTCCAAACCGTCTGCGGTATACATCATGTCTTCTTCACCAGGAATCGACATAGGTGAGATACCGCTATCAGTTAGTGCGTAACGATGATAAGGCGTATCTGAATGCGCTGCGATCAAGCGTTCACCCTTTTCTTGCCAAAGCTGCGGCTCCAGAAGGCTTGCATCTGACTGGGCCATTGATTGGTCAGACAAGGTAATCACTGGCACCTGCAGGTGTTCTGCCAACCACACTGACCAACCCGTGGTAAAGGCACTGTCTGCAATCGATAACATGGCAGTCACCACATGCGGCGCATCGCCATGCAAACCATGTAGCGCCATATTTAGATCAGACTGCTCTGATTTGGTGGGAATACCCGTTGAAGGGCCTCCTCGCATCACATTCACAATTACCAGAGGAGTTTCACTGGCAACGGCCAAACCTATAGACTCAGCCATCAATGCTAAACCAGGGCCAGAGGTAGCGGTAAGCGACGAAACACCGCCAAAAGACGATCCGATAATCATATTGATAGAAGCCAGCTCATCTTCAGCCTGAACCAAACTACCGCCCAACTTTTCCAAATTTGGCGCGAGCCACTCAAGAATTCCCGAGGCTGGTGTAATGGGGTAAGCTGCAACAAAGCGCGTACCTGCCTTTAGCGCACCGAGACCACAAGACTCACTACCATTTACCAACCATTGAGGAGATTTTTCACTCTTATCTGCCAATTGAACTTGCGCCACTTCCTGGTATTGGTCAGCCAGGTTCCAACCCGCAATTAACCAGTCTTCAGCCTGCGACAGCAACTCCTCTTTCTTGGCAAAGTGCTCTCTCAATACCTTCTGTATCGTGCCTTGCTCCAAACCTAAGAATTTGGCTAACAGGCCCGCAGCGACAATATTCTCTCCGCCATCAGCGGTCTCACTTGCGAGTGTATCCAATGGAAGCTCGACGACGCGAGCACCAGAGTCTTTAACAAACTCTGGAGTCTTAGCCTGATCTTTCCCTATGATAACGACACTGTTTTCGTTCAATGGCACTTCAGCACTAAAACGCGTGACATGGTCAGTATCAAGCAAGACGAGTAAGTCGAAATAGTCATCAGGGGATTGAACAGGATGATTTGAAAAACGAAGAAGGCTTAAAGACTCCCCTCCCCTTATTTGCGGCCCGAAAGAGCGTTGCGCCAAACCGAAGTAGCCTGCTTTGGCGCAAGCCTTGAGCAGTAACTGTCCGGTTGTGATAACACCCGTACCGCCGTAGCCAGCGATGGCAATGGAAACGGATTGCTTGGTCATATAGCCTCCTCTTATTGTTTAAGGAAACCATTACACAGAGCGCAGGCTAGGTAAATGAGTCAGGTCAAGTGTCCGCAGTTATAGTAAGCCGAGTTTAAAAAAGCTAGGCAGAGCCCCCTCATAAATCAAGGGCGTGCTAAATTGCTAACAAGCCTTGGAAGGCTCCGTTTACAAACCACCATCTAGCCGTTGCGAACCAAGCAAAGAGCAATAAAAGACTACGCATTCTAATTCGGTTTAAAGTTCTTCGGCGATAGACCGTACCAGCGTTTAAAAGCTCGGCTGAAACTTGATGCATCACTATAACCCAAGCTTTCAGCCAAAGTTTCAATGGATATATCCTGTTTTCGAATATGAGCCAGTGCAACGCGCTTACGTTCCTCTTCTAATAGCTCTTTATATGATGTTTCATGAGACTGAAGATGACGCCGTAAGGTACGCGGAGACATACAAAGCTCAGAGGCTAAGGTATCAAGAGACAATTCTTGGAAAATATCTCTACGAATAATGAATTTCACGCGATCTAAAACCGTATTATCAGGGCAAACTTCACTCAAACGCTCCTGACAACATTGTTCATTTAACTGGGCCGAATCTTTGTTGTAGAAAACCAGAGGCTGCTTAAGCAAGGCTTCAGACAAAACAATTCGATTCTGATCCTGATTAAAAAATACCGGCACCGAAAAGAACTCGTCGTAAGCCTCAATTACCTTCGGTTGATCGAAGGAAAAGTGTATCTGGCCCGCTTTATCATGGTCATCCAGCTCAACGCCCCCCATAAAAAAGCGCCCTAAGGAGTAAATTACAGAGCAGGTGAATTCCATAAAATAAGGTAGCGCGTCACCCAAGTCTTGTTTAGGCGTCAGGGTTAACACTCCCAATCCAGATTTTTGCATTTCAAACTTGAAACCCAGTATCTGTGTAAATAAAGGTTGATACTTGGTCAGAAGTTCCATCGCTTGCTGAACATTCTCACTACTCATAATTCGAGCCGCGAGTAGTCCATCATGATGCAGAAAACTCTGCTCTCCCAAGTAAAGTGCAAAAGGATGATGAGGAAGCAAACGCCTCGCATTAATAATCAGCTGCTTGTACTGAAGAAAATTTATCGTCTGATCAGTCTCGGATAAATCCTGAAACTGAAGCCCTGTATCTTTTAACAAGGACCTCAGATCTACCTTATTCATCATGAGGATTTTAACTAGCGGCTTAACACGCGCGATAGGGATAAAGACCTCACCCGAAGTCTGATATTCAGTACGTAAGTTTCGGTGCCCGATTTTGGCTATATTTAAAGCGCCCATAGTTAACCTTTCATTTTGTTTTTATTATCAATGAATATTTTGAGTCAGTGAAAAAAGGCTTTCTTACCTTGCCCTAAAATACTCATAAATGTTGCTATATGAACATATCGTATCGAGCAACCAAAGTTTTTGAAAGTAACCATCGCTCATTTCGCTAAAAAGATGTTATTTTTTGATCAGCTTATCATTCCCGCTGATAAATCTCGACATAACATACAAAACTTTCTTCATAGCTTTTTTCCGAAGAATTAACCTGGATCAAGATCAGCTATTTACTCAGCAAGGCTAGCAAGGAATACTTAATAAGAACTACACTATTTAACTTCATGGCTGTACCAAGAAAATAACAACTCAGTAGTCTGCTTATGGAAAACCAGCTTCGTATTTCTGAAATCTGCCAAGGCTTTGATAACAATCCCAAGCGAATGATTGATATCCTTTGGGCGATACAAAACACCTTAGGTTGGATCAGTGGCGACTCAATGAAGTTAGTCGCAGAAAAAACCAACAGTCACCGAGTCGTTGTTGAAGGGGTCGCGAGTTTCTATAGTTTTTTCAAAACTAGCCCTCAAGGAAAAATCATCATTCACCTGAGTGAAGATATAATCGACCAGCATAAGGGGAGCGCGGAAATTCTGCAGGCCTTTGAGTTGGCATTAGGGATCCCTGTTGGCAACACGACTCTGGATGGGAAGTTTTCACTCCACCTCACGCCCTGCATAGGCATGAGTGACCAAGCCCCTGCCGCCCTGATTAACGAGCACGTCGTCACCTCGTTAACACCAAGCAAAGTGAAACGTTTAGTTAACGCACTAAAACGTACACTCAAAGCATCTGAATCCGATAACTGGAGAGCACTATCCACCCGAATTCATGACACGTGTTTATCGGTATTCGGCGGTAAAACAGGCGATGGAAATAACAGCCACTCACTAGTACGGAGCATGGTAAATAACAATATTCAGCAATCTGGCCCGGTATTACTAAGTGAGCCTCCTTTAGCGCAAGCTTTGGCTAAATGCCTCTCAAAAAACCCCGACGAGATTATTGATGAGTTACTCCGCTCCGATCTAAGAGGTCGCGGCGGCGCGGGTTTTCAAATCGCGCGCAAATGGCAATTTGCAGCCCAAACACCGGCTGAAAAACGTTATGTCATTTGTAATGCCGACGAAGGCGAGCCCGGCACCTTTAAAGATAGAGTATTGCTAACAGAGCGCGCTCACCTCTTAATAGAGGGTATGACTATCGCCGCCTACGCAATTGGTAGTGAGCATGGCATTCTCTATTTGCGCGCTGAATATCGTTACCTGCTGCCCTACCTAAATAGCGTATTGGAAGAACGACGTCGAGAAGCCCTGCTCGGCCAAGACATGCTTATTGACGAGTCAACCGGAACACGCTTTTCCTTCGATATCCGCATCCAACTTGGTGCAGGTGCCTATATTTGCGGCGAAGAAAGCTCTCTGATCAGCTCATGCGAAGGACAACGCGGAGAACCCAAAAACAAACCACCTTTCCCTGCGCAGAAAGGCTACTTGGGTTATCCAACAGTGGTGAACAACGTCGAAACCTTCTGCAACGTGCCTCATATTCTGGACAAAGGTGCTGAGTGGTTTCAGTCTCTTGGCACCGAGCACAGCAAAGGTAGCAAGCTGCTCAGTATTTGCGGCGACTGCGAGCGCCCTGGCATCTATGAAGTTGAGCATGGTATTAGCGTCTCCGATGCACTCGACTTAGCTGGTGCTATTGATGCAGAAGCTGTCCAGGTAGGTGGTGCCAGTGGCGAAATGATTGCGCGTATCGACTTTAACCGGCGCTTATGTTTTGAGGATTTACCTACAGCAGGGGCTATCATGATTTTCTCGGCGCAACGTAATATTCTCGATATCGTCAATTACTTTATGCACTTCTTTATTGAAGAAAGCTGTGGCTACTGCACCCCATGCAGAGTCGGTAATGTGTTTTTAAAGAAAGGGCTTGAGAAAATCATGCTCGGCCAGGGCGAGAGCAAGGATCTGGAGTCTTTGCAAAGCCTCGGCAATACCATTATTCAAACCAGTCGCTGCGGGCTTGGGCATACGTCCCCTAAACCTATTTTATCGACAATTGAAAACTTCCCTTTGGTGTACTCCGCTTTGCTAAAAGACCACCCGGATGGTCGTCAGGCAGGCTTTGATATTCAAGGTGCATTGAACGAATCGCGTATTATCGCTAAACGACGATCGATTATTTTTGACCCGCGATACGACCATGACGACAGGGAGCAAAAATGATGAGCCAAGAAGAAAAGCGACTTAGCTTTACCATCGACGGCAAGAAAGTCGAAGCCCATGAGGGACAGTCGATAATGTCTGCCTGTGAGGCACAAGGTATCTACATTCCTCGGCTATGCGATTCTGAAGGCCTTGTTCCCCAAGGTAGCTGCCGAGTTTGCTCTGTCAAAATGAATGGCCGGGTCGTTGCCGCCTGCACACAACCCATCGAAGACGGTGCAATTATTGAAAATGAAAGCCAGGAAGTAACAGGCTATCGCAAAGATTTGGTCAGAATGTTATTTCATGAAGGCAATCATCTCTGTCCTATCTGCGAAGCTAGTGGACGCTGCGAACTACAAGCAACCGCCTATCGCCTTGGTTTGTCTCAGGCATCAGACTTCCCATACTTACAGCCTTCTCGCCCGGTTGATGCTTCGCACCCGGATATCGCATTAGATAACAACCGTTGCATACTCTGTGGTCGTTGTATTCGAGCCTCACGAGACGTTGACGACAAGCATGTCTTTGAATACGTGGGTCGCGGTATCCATAAACGTATTGGTGTGAATGGCGACTGCCTTGCTGATACCAATGCCGATATTAACGACTACGCCATGTCATTAGAGGTTTGTCCGGTTGGCTGTATTATTCGAAAGAACGATGGCTTTTTCGCCCCCGTTGGCGAGCGTCAATACGACAGCCATATAATTGGCTCAGATATCGAAGTACGACAATACCAGCCTGAAACCGGCAAAGAGGACAGTACAAAATGAGAAAGAAGCGTATTGCCACCACCTCTCTGGCAGGTTGCTTTGGCTGTCATATGTCGTTGCTGGATATTGATGAAAGAATAATCGAACTAATGGAACTGGCCGAGTTTGATCGCAGCCCTTTAAACGATGTCAAAAAGTTCACACGCCGTTGCGACATTGGCCTCATTGAAGGCGGCTGCTGTAATGAAGATAACGTCCATGTGCTTCGTGAATTCAGAGAGAACTGCGACATACTTGTTGCCGTTGGGCAATGCGCCATCATGGGCGGTTTGCCGGTCATGCGAAATGCCATTATGCATTCCGATGATCCGCTAAGAGAATGCCTGGACGAAGCCTATACCACGCCCAAGGTACTCAACCCAGAAAACCAGATACCAAATGACCCAGCTCTACCTTTGCTGCTCGACAAGGTTTACACCTGCGTCGATGTGGTCAAAGTTGACTACCAGATTCCAGGTTGTCCACCTTCTGGCGATGCGCTATGGAGTGCTTTAACAGCCTTGATCAAAGGCGAGCCACCTTCGCTTGATTATTCACTGATCAAGTTTGACTAATTCAAGGGCTGAAAAGATGAAAAAAACAAAAGCTCGGATCGTAGAAATAGAACCCCTAACGCGAGTCGAGGGTCACGGCAAAGTGACGATTCACCTCGATGAACAAAACCAGGTGTCTGAAGCGCGCTTACATATTGTCGAGTTCAGAGGCTTTGAGCGCTTTATCCAGGGCCGATTACTTTGGGAAGTGCCTGTCATCGTTCAGCGCTTGTGTGGCATCTGCCCGGTAAGTCACCACTTAGCAGCCGCAAAAGCTATGGATATGATTGTCGGTGTTGACCAACTCACGCCCACCGCCGAAAAAATGCGCCGCCTGATGCACTACGGCCAGATCATGCAGAGCAACGTACTCCACTTCTTCCATCTCAGTTCACCTGACCTGCTCTTTGGTTTTTCTGCGCCCGCAAAAAAACGCAATATCTTTGAAGTCATTAAAGCCTTTCCTGACCTGGCCAAGAAAGGCGTATTAATGCGCAAGTACGGACAAGAAGTTATTCAGTACACCGCAGGTAAAAAAATTCATGGCAACACAGCCATTCCGGGCGGCATCAGTAAGAGTCTTTCCGTTCAAGAACGAGACAAGCTATTACAAGATATCGACCAGATGATCGAGTGGTCACAAGAAGCGGTCGATATTACACGCAACTATACACTTGAGCACCTAGGGCTGGTAGAAAGCTTCGCCAACTTTAAGTCTAGTCATATGTCACTGGTTCGTGATGATGGCGCTTTAGATTTATACGATGGTCAGCTTCGCGCAATTGACGCCAATGGCAATTTGATCTTTGACCAAATGGATTACCGGCACTTCGATGATTTTATCAAAGAAGAAGTAAAACCCTGGTCGTACATGAAGTTCCCCTTTATCAAGAGCCGGGGCAATGTTGACGGTTGGTATCGGGTCGGCCCACTGGCTCGCATGAATACAGTCAGCTTTATCGACACCCCCTTGGCCAATGCTCGTCATGAAGAATTCAAAGAGTTCTCCCAACATAAGCCTGCTCATATGTCTTTGGCCTATCACTGGGCACGAATGATAGAAGTCCTTCACTGTGTCGAAAAGATCAAAGAACTACTTCTTGACCCGGATATTATGGGTACGGATCTCAAACTAACCGGCGATCGTCGTGAAGAAGGGATAGCCGTAATCGAAGCGCCGAGAGGCTCTTTATTCCACCATTACAAAGTCAATGAGAATGACCAAGTCACCTACTGCAACTTGATTGTCTCGACAACCCATAACAATACCGCCATGAACAAAGCAGTGACCGATGTCGCCCGAAAATATATTTCAGGCAAGAACAAAATATCGGAAGGCATGCTCAATCATATCGAAGTGGCCGTTCGCGCTTATGACCCGTGTTTATCTTGTGCAACCCATGCGCTCGGCCAAATGCCGCTCAAGGTGGAGCTGTTTGATCATGAAAATAAACTGATCGACAGTAACAGCCAGTTTGTAGATGGCCAAAATTAAATGAGTAAGAAGATACTCTTCATTGGCTACGGCAACCCTGGCAGACAAGATGATGGCCTCGGCCCGGCGCTTATTAAAGCACTCGAAGATGACTCAATACTTGCTGATAAAGTAAGCCTTTCTTCAAACTACCAACTCACCGTCGAAGACGCTTACGACATTACACAGTACGACACGGTGGTATTTGTAGACGCGAGTTTAGACTCTTCCCCACCCTTTTCGTTTAATGAAGCCAGCGCTAATGATCAACAAAGCCTGGGCAGCCATCAGCTTCAACCTGAGTCGGTTCTGCAATTGTGCCATACCTTATATGAGACAAAACCCGAAGCCTTTATTCTGGCAATTCGCGGCTACGAATTTGATGCCTTTGACGAGACACTGAGCCCGCGCGCCCAAGGCAATTTAGATAAAGCCCTCGCGTTCACTACCAAGTGGATTAGCGAGCATGCATGAGCTATCACTTGCGGAAAGTATGCGTGAACTCATTGAAGAACAAGCCGAAGCCGAGCACTTCAACTTGGTTGAAGCCGTTTATTTAGAGGTCGGTCAACTAAGCCATGTCGAGGCAGAAGCGATGCAGTTTTGTTTTGACGCCGTGATGAAAGGCTCCATTGCAGACAAGGCGAAGTTAATCCTATCCCGCCCTTCAGGTATTGGCCTATGCGGAAGCTGCCAGAAACAAAGTGAAATCAAGCACCTATACGATGCTTGTTCTCACTGCGGGGCTTTCGGCTTAGAGGTGATACAGGGAGACCAGGTTAGGATTAGTTCTTTGCAGGTTAGCACTAAAGAAAGTCCAACGGACTAGAAGTCTTGCCCTTAGAGAAATTAGCTGTGTGGGTATAAATCATCGTCGTGGCAACGTCGGCATGCCCCAATAGTTCTTGCAGCATTCTAATATCCATCCCGCGTTCCAAATGATGCGTGGCAAAACTGTGACGAAAGGTATGACAGGTAACACGCTTTGCAATCCCGAGCTTTCGAGCGCAGTACCTGACCGACTTCTGCAAGGTCGACTCGTGTAAATGGTGCCTGCGCACTGCTTTCGACTTGGGGTCGAGCGATAATTTGGCACTAGGAAACACATATTGCCAAATCCATAGCCGGTCATTTTTGCCGTACTTCCTAAGCAATTCGGCCGGCATATAAACACTACCATAACCTTCCTTTAAGTCAGCTTCATGCAATGCTTTTACGTCTTTCAAGTGCGCTTGCAATGGCCCTTGAATTTTAACAGGAAGCGGCACCACCCTTTCCTTATTTCCCTTGGCATTGCGTATGATAATTTGCTGATATGCAAAATCGATATCTTGAACCCTAAGCCGAACCGCCTCCATCAACCTTAGACCACAGCCATAGAGCAATGATACCAGTAGCAATTGAACCCCTTGTAGTTCGGCTAATATTTCGTTTACTTCATCAGTAGACAAGACAACCGGCAACTTCTGACGTTTTTTTGCCTTGACGTATTGGCTAACATCACCAAGCTCAAGATTTAAAACCATTTTGAAGTAAAAGACTATTGCATTCAGCGCAAGCGCCTGCGTTGAACTCGACACACCCTTATCAACAGCCAAAAATGAAAGATAGTCAATCACATCTCTGGCAGAGTTACCTTGGGTGTGACTATTAGAACAGAACTTTAAGAAGCGATTAACCCAATGGACATAAGTCTTTTCGGTGCGAATACTGTACCCCTTAGCACGCACCTGATAGATTAACTTCTCGACTTCTGGTGCATTTGCACTGCCCTCCAAGTCCATATTTTTGCTTCGACCTGTTACAACAGGCGTATTATTTCGCGCATTCGAGACATGATCAGCCTCCAACTCTTTGCACGACATTTTCCAATAATCCCAATCAACCTGCTTACAAAGGGGGGAATGAATACTTAGAAACAAACAATGAATCGCATCAACCACCTGACGCTTCCCCCCTGTGTCAGGATAGTTGTCGCCTCTGTTAATTTTTAATAATTGAATAGGAGGCGGTAAGAGAATATGAGTGAAGCATTATTCAAAAGAGTTTAAAG
>NZ_LWFZ01000024.1:0-1085 GCF_001635225.1 Oleiphilus sp. HI0086 | reverse complement strand
CAAAGGATCTTCAGGACAGCTGTCAGCAAGCTTTGGTTCAATGTATCGAACGGTGTCATAACCAAAGTAGCCAACCAAACCGCCATTGAAGCGTGGTAAGCCTTCTATTTCGGGCACCTTGAAACGCGTTTGGAATTCCTCAACAAAAGCTAAAGGGTCACTGCACTCGTGTCGCTCGATGATTTCGCCATCTTGCTCGAGTGTGGCTGTGGAGCCAGAAATTCTAAGTACTTGCGTACAAGGCAAACCGATGATGGAGTATCGGCCCCATTTCTCGCCACCATGAACAGACTCTAGTAAATAAGAATAGGTGCCGTTAGCGAGTTTAAGATAAGTACTTAAGGGCGTATCGAGGTCAGCCAAGACTTCACGCGTGACAGGAATGCGATTGTAGCCTTGAGCCGCTAGTTGTGAAAAATGCTCAGGTGTCATAGGGTGTTCCTAACTAAATTCATAATCTATTAATTAAAACGAAGCGGTATACAGCGCAGGAGCTGCAAATATTGAACGAGCGCGTGCTCAATTAGCTAGCTTCGCCAGCGGCAGGGAAGCAGCGCACGAAGGGCTGCGAAATTATGAACGGATGTAGACACTGAACAGTCTCTCTACTCTAATCAATTAATAGGTATAAAACGGCCTACAGATTACCTCAGGCCTGTGAGTGAATCAATAGCTCAGGGTGCATGCTAGCTCGCTATTTGAGACTCTCATAGCTTTAAATATAGCAATTTTAGCCAAGGCAGCTGCTTAAGCTAAAAAAGACTACATTTTTTTGCTAAGACAGGTATATTAATTGAGGGCTAGGAATCCTTAGCTCAATGCGAACAGGATGTTTGCAGAATCTATTTCTATACTTTTTAAAAGGACTTAAAAATGAAGAACTTTCTTAAGCGCCCAACGATGGCGCTATCTGTGTTATTGGCTTCCTCATCACTTCAAGCTTTACCTGTTTATATCAATGAGTTTCACTATGATAATCAGGGGGCTGATCAAAATGAGTTTGTTGAAATAGCAGGCTTAAGTGGTACAGACTTACTTGGTTGGCAACTCGAGTTTTATAATGGCAATAATGGCCGACGTTATAT
>NZ_LWFZ01000023.1:0-1098 GCF_001635225.1 Oleiphilus sp. HI0086 | reverse complement strand
CCTACGTATTGAAAGTCTACAGCTGCTACAGACTTGCCATCTTCAGAGAAGCAAAAGTTTGCCAACTTGGCGTCGCCATGTACGAAGGTTTGATAAGGGCTGCTTGCGAGTGCGAAGTCGATTCGTGAGGCAGCGCTCTTTAGTGCTTGATCTTCTAGTGCTTCAAGCTCATCAGGGCGAGTATCGAGGTGCCAATATGTCCCTGTTTTCCATAAAGAGTCGGGTGCGTGCCCCATAAATTTGGCATGGAAGTTAGCTAGCCAGCCCAAGCAAGTGTGCATGTCTGTAAGCTTTGCTGACTCTTTTACAATAGGAAAACCTTCGGCTGCAAGGTCTTCCATGATGATTAAAAACTCACCCTCAGAGCTTGCAGTGTCCAAGCACTTTGGGACTCTGCTAGATTCATCGCATAGTGCGCTAAAATCTCTATACCAGGCACACTCAACTTGATAGGAGTATATTTTTCGTTGATGAGAGCGCTGAGTATTCCAGCCTCTGGGGTGCTGACTTTTTTCAGGAAGCTTAACGTGTTTTACGATGACTTGGCTTGCCTGACAGCCTTCCAACTTGTACCGGCTAATTACTCCGTAACCACTCCATAAGCTTTGGATATCTTCAAGCTTAATAATAGAACGAGCCCTGGTCACGTTTAAAATTTGAGACGATAGCGAATGGCTCATGCTAGGTGGCGCCTATCATTCAAAGCAAATAGCCCCTTTCCTAATCGGTAAAGTACCCAAACGCCAACTGCCAACATAATAGGAACCCCAATGATTGCGCCAATAATGGTCACGATCAGAATCCAGGCAATGACTAAACCAACCAAGGCTTTCCAGAAAGTTGTGATTAACCAGTCAAAGTGGGAATACAAGAAGGTACCGTCGGCATCACCCCGCCAGATATAGCTCATAACCAATGCTATGATCGAAGGCCAGCCGGTAAGGAAAGCCGTCAGAATAAACGCTGGCGTTAACAGGCCACTTATAGCACTAAAAATATGTAAGGCATAAATAAGGTAGGTGATTTTAAGCAAGGATGCTGAAGGCTTACCAGGCATATCGGGGAACATTGAGTTTGCACCTTTATATTGACGGTTTT
>NZ_LWFZ01000022.1:0-909 GCF_001635225.1 Oleiphilus sp. HI0086 | reverse complement strand
TCACTATCAAATGCTTCTAGGTACCAGGTCTCAGCCCACTCCTTGTCTTCAAGAACCCAAACTTTGTAGTCACAATTCTTGTTAAATGGTTTTTTGTCACTGCTGATGTCTACCCACTGTGAGCGACCGTGTTTATCTGCAAGCACTGAACCCGAGCCGAATACTAGAACGCAAACAAGTAAAAAAGAAGATACAAAATTTTGGTACATAGGAAATTCTCCGCTGTTTTCATAATGAAGATTTGTAGAAAGTGAAGGTATTAGATAATCTTAGTTCAACAAGTACGAATGTTGAAGTAGATGAAGAGATTTAGTCACTTGATGATAGAGGCGATGCATAAATGTCAAAGAGACTAGTGTTGATATAAATATTCACTCAGGTTTAAAACAGTGGGTTGGGAAAATAAGGTTTTCCTTCCTATACTAATTAGTTCCGGCTTGCTCCATTAGTATGCTTTGAGTTTATCAAGCTTCGCTATTGCCGTTGTTCAAGTAATTTATAAAGCCTCAAATTAAGCAGGTAAGGTGTAGAATATGAATGGAAAATCCTTATCTTTCTTAGGTTTAACTGTTATAGCCATGCTGTCCTTTAATGCGCAAGCAAAAGTTTCTTCGGAGGCCGCAGCTGAATTAGGCGTATCTTTGACTCCTTTTGGCTCAGTTAAAGAAAGTAATCAATACAAAACAATTCCTGCTTGGGATGGTGGTATTACCGAGGTGCCAGATGGGTTTAAGGGCAACGGTTTTCCTCATGTCGACCCCTTCGCCGACGATGAAATTAAGTTCTCGATCGACCAGAGCAATTACAAAGACTACAAGAAAAAGCTGACTCCAGGTCAGTATAAAATGTTTGAGACTTACCCAGAGACTTTTAAAATAAACGTTTATCCTACTCATCGCTCACACTCCT
>NZ_LWFZ01000021.1:0-697 GCF_001635225.1 Oleiphilus sp. HI0086 | reverse complement strand
GGCTGACTTGTGGTGTAGCGTTTATCCTGACTTGCCCTTGGCGCAACGACAGCATCGTTCCAGTCTGCTGACCAGGCTGGAGTCCTGTATTAGAGCGCTACCTAAAGGGGCGGAACTTCAGTTACCCGAACGAATCTTCGTATTTGGCCTGTCAGCCTTGCCTCCTAGAATGCTGGCTGTTATCAAAGCTTTAGCTGAACACATTGATATACACGTTGTGGTGAATAACCCTTGTCGCTACTACTGGGGTGATGTGATGAGTGAGTATCAGCAGCTCCTGCTTAATCAGTCATTGCTTGCGCGGGGCGTCAGTGCTGAAACGGTAGCGGAAAACTTTATTGAGCATAACACCTTGCTCGCGTCATGGGGAAAGCTTGGTCGCGATTATATGTCGCTATTGATGCAAGAAGAAATTTTCGCTGATCTAGCCACCGAGCTTTACGATGATCTTGGTGATGAAGATAATTCAGCGCTGAATTTAATTCAGTCAGATATCTTGAACCTGCAGAACCAGCACCATTGTGTGAATCCTGACGATAAGTCGATACGCTTCGCAAGTTGCCATAACCACTTAAGAGAGGTTGAGGCTCTCCACGACTACTTATTAAATACGCTTGATGCAAACCCCGGCTTAAATGCTCGCGATATTATTGTGATGGTGCCCGATATAGAAGACTATGCCGCCTATATTGAGGCA
>NZ_LWFZ01000020.1:0-768 GCF_001635225.1 Oleiphilus sp. HI0086 | reverse complement strand
CGGTAAAGTCGTGGCTAACACTATGTCGCGTTTTACGGTAATAAAACTCGTAGCCAACTAGTAGCTCACTAGGGTCTCTTGCAATCATACCTGCATTGACGCAGTGTGATAGTAGGCGCAGCTCGGAAAATATATCATCTTCCTTCGTTAAGCTGTTGTTGGCGCGAAACACAAAAGGGTGACCGTTATGGCCGATAAAGGCATAGTTGGAAACCTTCTTAAAGGCAGTAATTTCCCAAGCGTCACAATGGTATAGAAAGTTCAGGCTACGCTTGGAGATTGAATGAGGTCGTTTTAGCTCACAAAGTAGAGCTCTGGCCCAGAGGCTTTGCATTGGGCTGCTACTAACATTCTGGGCGTAGTCAAAGAATATATTTGCCCAATCTGAATCTACGGATTTAGCCGTAACTTTTTGTCCTAGTATACCGGAAGCAATTGCTAATATTGCTTCAATATTTGCTTGTCTTAGGGTTTCCTGGTGCCTGATTCGAGCATGAGTGCGCTCATTGAGGCTGGCAAAAGCAACATCGGTTTCAACATAGATCGGCTCGTCTGCTTCATCACTCGCCTTATCGCTGGCCAGGTCACGAACAACAGTGCCATTGGCGCGATAGTATCCGCCCATGGACTTGGTGCACAGTGCCACGAGTTTGGACCATGTTCCGATTTGTTTTTTCTTTCCTTTAGAACCGTGCAAGCTTTTGGCCCCTAACTGGACTCTGTTTAATTCGGTGAATAAAACATGCCAGGTGACGTTATATTTGTATG
>NZ_LWFZ01000019.1:0-664 GCF_001635225.1 Oleiphilus sp. HI0086 | reverse complement strand
TGGTGGCTATGCGTCGCTAATTATTTGAATATCCAAGTCAAACTATCTAAAAGGTGAATTTTGTGACAACTGTCTTTATGTTTCCCGGTCAAGGTTCTCAGTCAATTGGAATGATGTCAGATCTCTTGGCGCAGTCAGAATTAGCAGTAAAAACCTTTACTGAAGCGTCTGAAGCAATTGGAGAGGATCTTCAAGATATTGCGCTAAATGGGCCTGAAGATAAGATCAACCAGACGGAAATTACTCAGCCTATTGTATTAACGGCAAGTGTTGCGATGTGGCGTACCTGGATAGAAAACTCTGACATCCGTCCAGACTATGTGTGTGGGCATAGCTTGGGTGAATATACGGCCTTGATCGCTAGCGGCGTACTGGATTTTGAAGAGACGGTTAAGCTCGTTAACCTTCGTGGTAAGCTTATGCAGGGAGCGGTTCCTCTAGGTGAGGGCGGTATGGTTGCTCTTTTGGGGCTTGATGATGATAAAGCTAAAGAGGCTTGTAAAGAGGCAGCCCAAGGGCAAGTTGTTGCGCCGGCAAACTTTAACTCTCCTGGTCAGATCGTCATATCGGGTGCGACCGATGCGCTGGACCGGGCGATGGCTATCGCAAAAGAAAAAGGCGCTCGTCGTACTGCGAAGCTTCCTGTAAGTGTTCCTTGCCATTG
>NZ_LWFZ01000018.1:0-1017 GCF_001635225.1 Oleiphilus sp. HI0086 | reverse complement strand
GAACAGCTTAAGGATGTGGAGCTTCTAACAGAGCAAACTCTGAGCGACCTAGAATCGGTTGACTATGCGGAAGCCGTCAGTTTGTTGTCCTTACAGCAGTTCACTTTGGAAGCTGCCTACTCCTCTTATTCTCAGGTGTCTTCACTTTCCTTATTTGATCGCTTATAAAGCGGTGGCTTTTAAGCTTTCTTCTTTGGCGCTCTGCTCCAGATGAGCGATGCAAGCCTGTAGGGTTCGGCTTACCTGAGTTTGGTCCCTAATCATGGCCAGTTTTGGCCAGGTGCAGCGTTCACCCATTTTCAAGATATAGTCTCTTTCTGAAGGGCTAGGGTTCTTCATGAACTTGGTATACCAGGAAGGCGGAAATTCAGGGTGGATATTGATGTCGCCCAAATAGTCCTGATCAAGCATCAAGGAAGCGTGATTTAGCCAAGAACTCCAAGCCTGAGAGTGAAACCGACGCTTCCCCAACTTAAGTAGAGCCTTTCCTTGAGAAAAGCTACTGCTGACCAATAGGTCGGCAAGGAAGGCTGCAAGACCATCATCCTGACGTTGAGAGACAAAAGGCACAATATGTGGGTTGGCCTGGCTGACTATAAAGTAGTTTGCATTGTGAAGCCGGCTCATTCTTTGCCTCGGAATATCGGTAGCAAAAGAGCCGTCATACCAGCGTTCACCTTTTAGATAGGCCTGCTTTTCCCCAAGGGCGTTCTTCTCATAGAGCTGGCAGGGAGGAAACAAACCAGGGACAGAGCATGATGCTTGTGCTGCGGATGCGACAAAAACACTTGGTGCAGTTTGGTAGTTCAGAATTCTTGGCTTTTGGCCTGTTCGGGCAGGTGAAATTGTAATGCTTACGTTTCGGCCGGTTTTTTTAAAGGCTTCTTCAAAAGTCATTAATCCGACGTTGTGTTCAACGCAGCTGCGCAGTTGCTCTGGGTCGAGTAATGATTGCTGTTGCCAAATACCTTTAAGCGGTAAACGCTTCAAAGGGCTGTAGTTACTTTCCTCGGGCTT
>NZ_LWFZ01000017.1:0-1127 GCF_001635225.1 Oleiphilus sp. HI0086 | reverse complement strand
TATCGCGCGTGGTTATTATGGTGATCCGAAGCAGCTAACGGATTTAATCGTTAAGGCTATTGAGCATGAAGGTTTCTCCTTCGTGCAGGCATTGAGCCAGTGTGTCACCTTTGTACCTGAGCAAAAGCATTGGAAGGAAATGGTCCATGAGTTTGGTCAGGAGCACACTCACGACCCAATTCAGACCGCGGCTGAAATTCAGAGGGATGATGGCTTCGGGCTTGGTATGATTTATCAGAATGAAAGACCTGCATGGATGCCTCCGCATTATGAGCCCGAGAACGAAGGGGAAGTGCTGGACGAAATGCAGCGTACGTTTCAGGTTTAGATGTATGATTTGAAGGCGGCTTACTTAAGTTAGCCCTTTTCTGAAAAGAGGGCTGTAACCAATGGCACTTACTTAAGCTTGATTTCGCCCCGAAACTCGTCATTCCCGCGCACAAGGTGAATTGCGCAGCAAGAGAGGGCCGCCTGGGCGGGGCGGGAATCCATTGTTTTTCAGCCGTTTGGCTGACCTAGAGAGTTAAAAAAGACTAGAAATCTATAGGTTAGCGATAGTCATGGTCCTTCAATTTCATTGAGTTAGCCTCAAAACAATGGATTCCCTTGTTCAAGGGAATGACGCCAATTTCTCCTTAAGTAAGTGCCATTCAGGGCTGTAACTTTTTATCGACTCTGTAGGCAGAGGGTTCTACCCCTCGCCGAGTCGCCCTTAGCTCTCGACGACTCGCATTTGTGTGTTTCAAGGTCTACAGTTAGGTTTTACTTAATTAAGGACTTAGCTGAAACAATGTGCCAATCTGTATTGAGTTTCTGGTTTGAAGAAATCGAACCTTCGAGCTGGTTTGTTAAGGACTCTGATTTCGACGCCCTGATTCAAGGGCGTTTTGCTTCCTTGCACCGCCAAGCGAATGCGGGGGAACTCTACACTTGGCGTTCAAGCCCCGAAGGCCGGTTGGCTGAGATTATCGTTCTAGATCAATTCTCTCGAAATATGTATCGAGATACGCCGGCTGCTTTCGCTTCTGATACACTTGCTTTGGTGCTGGCTCAGGAAGCGATCGCTTGTCGTGCAGATTTAGCACTTGAACCCACTGAGCGAAGTTTTCTGTATATGCCTTTCATGC
>NZ_LWFZ01000016.1:0-1367 GCF_001635225.1 Oleiphilus sp. HI0086 | reverse complement strand
ATCCCTTTTGGAATTCTAGGCTCACTTTTCGGTCATATGTTATTAAATCTGGAATTAACGCTTTGGTCATTCATAGGTATGGTGGCGGTCAGCGGTATTGTCGTCAATGACAACCTGGTCTTGATGGACTGTATTAATGAGCTGCGCAAGAAGGGCGTGAATATCTTTAGTGCAGTATGCGAAGCTGGCAAGAAACGCTTCAGGCCAATACTCTTAACGTCAATTACAACGTTTGCAGGCTTAACACCTTTGATCCTGGAAACCAGCATTCAGGCTAAGTTTTTAATACCCATGGCCGTATCGCTGGCCTTTGGGGTTATTTTTGCAACACTGATCAGCTTGCTTTTAGTGCCCGCAAGCTACCTATTACTGGATCAATATATCAAGAGCCTAAGCACCGCTAGCAAACAGGTAACGAATAATGCGCTCGACTCCGAGAGCGTTGAAGACGCCTATCAACGCGGTTTTGAGCAGGGCAGTCGAGCGAAGAAGAAATCACAGAGCCCATATAATGATGAGGTATTAACTTCAAGCTGGGAAGCAGGTTGGCTTGATGCGAAAAATACCCTTAACGTTCTCAAGACGGATCAGGCATCATGAGTATATTTCAACGTCACCCGAAAGATCATGTTGCCTTATGGTTTGAACAAAGGCGCAAGCTAGGCGTAAGTGATGACATATATTGGGGGCGATATACGCCTCACACCTCAGAGCAAGAAGAAGCGCTAAAAGTAGATATCTTCCAGCACGCCAATGGTGACGGCATGAGCATAATGAAGCACATGCTGAACGATCTCGGTTTCACCAGTGTGAAGATCCCTAAGTGTAGAGAAACCGGTGAACCTGACACTCAAGAATTGAAAGCGATCAAAGCAAAAGTTCAACCTTACCCTAAAAGGGTCAAATGGCGTTTTTGGAAAGCGGATAATCAAGTAAGCCAAAATTCGGTAGACACTCTATTTTTTGATCGTTATGAAACCGCAGCTATCGAACAACGAGCAAAATCTCTCGATATCCCTTTAACAACCTTTATACTATGGGCGCTAAACCGCTCGGCTGCCAAGCATTTACTTGCAGATTCAAAAAACTGCAATCAAAGCTATTCGTGGTTTTATCCCGTTAATTTAAGGGGGGCAGCTAATTTTGGAACCGACTCAGACTATGCAAATTTCTCCAGTGGATTTTATATCCCTCTCGAAGCGGATATTTCACCTACCCAGTTAAACGACAGAATTCGCGAGCGGCTAAAGTCACGCGAGCATTGGCTGCACTGGCAACAAGCCAAGATAGCTAAATATCTACCTGGCTTTATGATTAGATTTTTATATCGCTACCTCAGCAATAAATCCTTTTACGCTGGCAATTTC
>NZ_LWFZ01000015.1:0-775 GCF_001635225.1 Oleiphilus sp. HI0086 | reverse complement strand
CCGCAATATTACCGTTTTCTAACTCTTTAGGTTTCAAGAACTGAACTTGGTCACCGTCTTCACCTGAATCATGGGAATGGCGGCCATAGAGGTAATTCAAGCCTGTACCGTCGGGGTTAATCTCGTATAAGTTAACACCATTGTTTCGTGTTTGCCCCGCGTTGTCCCAACGAGAAAACAGGACTTTGCCGTTATTCAACAGGATAGGGTCTAGATCGTGGCTTTGGTTAAAGGTAAGTTGCTGAATATTTTGTCCATCACCATCCATAATATGAAGGTTAAAGGCGTGTACATTTCGCTCTTCATCAAGTGCAGGATAACCCGTCTTACCTTCATTCAATAAAACAGCCTTGGCACGCGTCTGGCGCGTTGAAGTAAATAAGATACGATCACCTGGAAGGTAGCTGGGTGAAATATCATGCCCATCTTCAGCCCTGACATTCAGCGTACTATCAAAAATACGGCGGAGCGTGCTGCTCTCTATATTATATTCCCAGATATTCCAAGTAGGCTGATCTTCTTCATCGGCATTCTCTATCTCTGGCGCACGCATCGAGAAGAGTAGTTTCTTACCATCATAAGAAGTACTGAGGTCACGTACATCGTAGAGCAGCTCACCGTCGTCGTTTAAGAACGATTCATCAGCAAAGGCTGCCGAAGAAATATCCACCGTTTGAGCATCAAGTGATGCTTTTTGCTTTAGGTATAAAACAGCACCAGGACGAAACGATTGCGGCTCAGCAGCATTATCTGGCTCAACTTCGCCCTCATCATT
>NZ_LWFZ01000014.1:0-22596 GCF_001635225.1 Oleiphilus sp. HI0086 | reverse complement strand
GGTGCAGTCTGTATGAGTGCCATGACACAGAACAATACACAGATCATTGCCACGAGTGGACGTTCCTTATCAGACTTTCATGGTGGTATTCACCCGGCGGAAATGAAGTCGCTATCGAGCGAGACAGCGATTACTGAGGCGGGCATTCCGCCACTACTTGTTTTACCTTTACAGCAACATATTGGTCAAGCCTCCAAGGTCTTGGTTGAAGTGGGTCAACAAGTAAAAAAAGGCCAGTTATTGGCTGAAGCAGACGGTTATATCAGTGTCGGCTTGCATGCACCCAGCTCAGGTGTGGTAGAAAGTATTGCTGAGCAAGTTGTGGCGCACCCTTCTGGTAATTCAGATTTATGTATTACCTTGAAGACAGACGGCCAGGACCAGTGGTGTGAATTGGATGCGAGTGAGGATTACTTATCTCTGGATGCTGACACAATAAGAGCGAAAGTTCGTGCTGCAGGGATTGCCGGAATGGGCGGAGCTGGTTTCCCAAGTGATGTGAAGCTTAACCCTCCAAAAGGTGCAGACATTTCTACGCTTATTCTGAATGCGGCAGAGTGTGAACCCTACATTACCTCAGACGACAGATTGATGCGTGAGCGGGCTGATCAACTTGTTGAAGGGCTTCGATTGCTGATCAAAGTGCTTCAGCCGAAAGAGTGTTTGATTGGTATTGAGGATAATAAACCTGAAGCGATTCGTTCTCTTCAGCAAGCTTTGGCGAGTATTGAAACCGGCAACTGCACCATTGAAGTTTGTGTTGTGCCAACCAAGTACCCCTCCGGTGGTGAAAAACAGCTGATAAAAATCCTTACCGGGAAGGAAGTGCCGAGTGCTAAGATTCCTGCGGATATTGGTGTGGTTTGTCACAACGTAGGTACAGTCGTTGCAATGTATCGTGCCGTGCGCTTTGGTGAGCCGCTTATTTCACGGATTACGACCTTAACCGGGCAGCAAATAGGCAAACGTGGCAATGTCGAAGTGCTTCTGGGGACGCCGATTAGTTGGCTATTGAGTCAGTATGATTACAAACCGGCCAAGTACGAACGCCTGATAATGGGTGGTCCGATGATGGGCTTCAATCTAGTAGATACTGATGTGCCCGTCGTGAAAACCACTAACTGTATTCTGGCTCCTGATCTAAAAGAAATGCCTTTGCCTGAGCCGGCTCAAGCCTGTATTCGTTGTGGCTTGTGTGCTGAAGCCTGCCCTGCAGAGCTTTTGCCTCAGCAGCTGTATTGGTTTGCGCGCGGGCAGGAATATGAAAAGGCAGAGCATCACAATTTGTTCGATTGTATTGAGTGTGGTGCTTGTTCCTTTGTTTGCCCAAGTTCGATTCCTCTTGTTCAGTATTATCGTCATGCTAAAGGTGAAATTAAGCAGCAGCGCGCTGATCAGTTGAAGTCGGATCAGGCGCGCGAGCGTTTTGAAGCACGTCAAGAGCGTCTCGATCGTGAAGCGGCTGAAAAAGCGGCGAAGCGTAAAGCCAGAGCCGAAGCCGCTGCGAAAGCGCAAGCAGAGAAAAAGGCTCAGGCTGCTGCGGCCCCAGAGAAAGCGCCAGAGATAGATGCCAAGAAAGCGGCGGTTGCGGAAGCTTTGGCTAGAGCGGAAGCAAAGAAAGCTAAGGAAGTTGCAGAAGCAATAGAGCAAAGCCCGGAAGAGTTAAAAACTGCCTGGGATAAGGCGCAATCGAAACTGGATAAGATGCTCGATGCACTTGAATCGGCAAAAGAAAATAATCCTGAGCAAGTAGAGAAATTAACCCGAGCTGTAGAAAAGAACCAAATGCGAGTTAACCAGGCTAAGCAAGCCTGGGAAAAAGCAAACTCAGAACCTGCGATGCAAAGTGAAGAAGCGGGTGAGGCTAAGGGCATAGATCAAGCTGCTGTAGATGAGTTGCAGCTAGCATTTGAGAAAGCCGAATCTAAGTTGGCAAAAATGCAAGATGCACTTGCAAATGCTCAGCCCGAGCAGGTAGAGAAACTAACCCGTGCTGTCGACAAGAACAAAGTGCGTGTTGAGCAAGCCAAACAGGCATTCGAGGAGGCACAACAGGCATTAGCTTCGACTCAGTCAGGCTCACAAGAAAGTGAAAAGGAAGAACTGCCTGATCTGGATGCTTTGAGTCTAGCTGTGGAAAAGGCGGAATCAAAGCTAATGAAGATGGAAGACGCTTTAGCAAATGCTCAACCAGAGCAAGTCGAGAAATTAACCCGTGCCGTTGATAAAAACAAGCAGCGGGTAAAAGTCGCTCAAGATGAACTGAATAGTGCGCGCGCTAAAGTAGGCGATGTGCAGAAATCACAAGAGAATGGTAACTAAGATGGCATTGTTGACGCTCACTTCACCGCATGCGAAAGGTTCTAATCGAACTGCAAACATGATGCGCTGGGTCATCGGCTTGACTATTCCCGGCCTGATTGCACAGACGATTTTTTTCGGCTGGGGCAACTTGCACAATGTTCTTTGGTGCAGCGTGGTGGCGATTGTTTGCGAAATCTTGATTCTGAAGATTCGTAAGCGCCCTGTTATGTTTTACCTTAACGACTACAGTGCGCTTGTAACAGCAGTGTTGCTGGGGATTGCTCTGCCTCCTTTTGCGCCTTGGTGGGTATCTTTGGTAGCGACAGCATTTGCTATTGTTTTTGCCAAGCACTTATACGGAGGAATGGGGTATAACCCCTTTAATCCGGCAATGGTGGGTTATGCTTTGGTGCTGGTATCTTTTCCTGTAGCGATGACGACCAATTGGGCAACACCGCAGACTTTATTGGACTCTCCAGCAACGCTGGGAGCAACGCTTGATGCAATATGGGGTGGTACCATAGCAGATGGTTATAGTGGGGCGACGCCTTTGGATGTCTATAAGCATGAAATTGCACACTCTACTGCGGATGTCGTTCTGCAAAATCCGGTATTTGGTGCCGGATTTTCCTTGGGTTGGGAATGGGTAAATCTGATGTTCCTGGCAGGTGGCCTGGTGTTACTTGTGAAAAAGATCATACCTTGGCAGACGCCTTTGGGAGTAATCCTTGGCTTGGCCTTGCCAGCGCTTGTCTTGGGCTATGATGCAGACCAGTTCGCACCGCTTAGCCTGCATATGCTGTCTGGTGCGACCATGCTGGGAGCTTTCTTTATAGCAACGGATCCCGTTACCTCATGTACCACGACTCGTGGCCGTTTGATTTTTGGTATTGGTATCGGTTTACTGACCTATATTATTCGCGTTTATGGTGCATACCCTGATGCCTTTGCTTTCGCTGTGCTATTGATGAATTTTGCAGCACCCCTGATTGATGTTTATACGCAGCCAAGAACTTATGGCTATGAGTCGGCAAAACGCGGCGCCAAGCAGAAAGAGGAGGCTTAAGAGATGACTGATAAGCTTAATCCAACTGACGAACGAGAAGAGCTGGGCGAACCGCTTTCTGAAACGATAGACACCCTGGGCTTGTCGATACTTCGGTCTGCGTGGGGGCTGGGTTTGTTCGCAATTATTACTGCCGGTTTAATTGCCTTTACCCAACAGGGGACGAAAGAGAAAATTGCAGAGCAGGTGAAGCAAGCAAGGTCAAAGGCCTTATTGCAGATTGTGCCACTTTCTGAGTTCGATAATGAATTACTCGATGATGCCTTTACACTAGCTCCATCTGAAGCCTTGGGGACTATTGAACCAGTAGAGGCATTCATCGCTTTAAAAGATCAGCTTCCTACCCACCTAATATTGCCTGTTGTGGCGCCTGATGGATATACAGGCCCTATACGTTTGATTATGAGTATTGATATGTCGGGGGAGCTTAAGGGTGTGAGAGTGATAGAGCATAAAGAGACGCCGGGCTTAGGTGATAAAATCGACTTGAAGAAGTCTGATTGGGTTTTATCCTTCAACGGCAAGTCTTTGGCGAACTTGACTGAAACTCAGTGGCAAGTGAAGAAAGATGGTGGAGACTTTGATCAGTTAACAGGTGCAACCATTACACCTCGTGCGATAGTCAGTGCGGTGCATAAAGCGCTGATCTACTTTAGTGAGAACAAAGATCGGATTCTGGATCAGGCAATGAGTTCTAAGTCGGGAACTGATACTGCAGCAGGTGAGGCACAATAATGGCAGCAGCAGAAAATAGCGCAGATTTAATACCGGAACAAAGCGAAGGTGCGAAGCAAAGCTTTGTTAGCAGTGGCGAGTTCAACAAACTAGTTAAGAATGGCTTGTGGGACAATAACCCAGCCTTGGTTCAGCTACTGGGTTTGTGCCCTTTATTGGCTGTAACCGGCACAGTAGTTAATGCTTTAGGTTTGGGGTTGGCGACAACCTTGGTTTTGCTTGGGTCTAATGTATCGGTCTCGTTGATTCGAAACTATGTGAGAGATTCAGTCAGACTACCTGCTTTTGTGATGATTATTGCTTCGCTAGTGACTTGTGCTGAGTTATTGATGCAAGCCTTCACTTATGAATTGTATGAAATTCTTGGAATCTTTATCCCATTAATCGTGACTAACTGCGCAATCTTAGGTCGAGCCGATGCATATGCATGTAAGAACCCTGTATTGCCAGCCGCAACAGATGGTTTGATGATGGGAGTAGGCTTTACCGTGGTATTGGTATTGCTGGGCGCCATGCGTGAACTCATTGGTCAAGGAACCCTGTTTACCGGAATGAACCTGATCTTTGGTGATATGGCTCTGGCTTGGGAAATTCAGGTTTTCGAAGATTACCCTAACTTCCTGTTTGCTATTTTGCCTCCGGGAGCGTTTGTTGGAATGGGTTTAATCATTGCGCTGAAGAATATCATTGATCAACGTGCAGCGGCAGCAAAAGCGAAAACTGAAACAAAGAAAGAAAAGGGCAGTAAGCGGGTTCGTGTAACCGGCAAGATTGCTTAGCCTATAACGGGGAAGGTGCTTAGATAGTGCAGTTGACACGACACAGCATTTCAGCTGTATCGTGCGTACTCTATCAACTTAAGCGGTAAATCGCTTCAGGCCTTTCATTAGACCGTCAGTAATATTCGAAAACTCATCTTTTGCTTTCTTAACGACAAGCTCAGAAATTGCTGTAGTTTCTTGATGTTTGCTTTCTTCTTCAGCGCTTACTTGATAAGCAGGAAGACATTCTTGCATTGCTTTGGCAGCCTCAGAACGGGGCTTTAGTCCATACCATTCACAGATCTTCTCTACAGATAAACGGAAAGCTTGTTCCTCGCCGTGGACGGCTATGGAGATAGTGGTGCGTTTTATTTCATCTTCCCAAGGTACGTTAATACGCAGCTCAAAAACATCAGCCGGCGCACGCCCTTTTCGTTTAACGACAATGCGGCGTAAACCTCGGATCGTGCCTTTTTCGCGAATATGATATTCGGTAGAGAGTGCTTGCTGCAAACCGTAAGCTTTCTGGGCTTTGGCAAAGCGAGCGTCGATTTCCTGGGCTTTGGAATACGCAGCTTTGCGACTGCGTTTGATACGGACATACTCTTGGTGTTCTTTACCTCCCCATGCTCGAAAGACTCGGAAGTAAGATAATTCGCCGTACTGGTGATCATAAATTGCCATATACTGCCCCCTCCTTGTAGGGCTCGTCCTTTGTGAGCGTATCTATTCGCTTCAACATCAATATTTTGCTGAATAGATCACATTTCGTTAGAGTTCGCACTCCGATAAAATCACAAGCACAATATATAACATTAATATGAAATTAGGGAGACACTTGTCATGAAATACATCATTTATTTATCTGGTGAAATTCATAGTGATTGGCGTGAGCGGATTGTTGCGGGTTTAGCATCAAACGGCTTGGATGTAGACGTTTATTCTCCAGTTACCAATCATGAAGCCAGTGATGAGGTTGGTGTTCGTATTCTTGGAGAGGAAGATAACAACTTTTGGAAAGACCACAAAGCAGCAAAAATTAACGCCTTACGTACGATGACCCTGATTGAAAAATCTGACATTGTTGTGGTGCGTTTTGGTGAAAAATACAAGCAGTGGAATGCAGCATTCGACGCCGGTATTGCGATCGGTCAGGGTAAGCCGATTATTGTGATGCATGCGCCAGAACTGACGCATCCTTTGAAAGAAATTGACGGTGCAGCGATGGCGGTGACCGAAACGCCGGAACAAGTAGTTGAAATTTTGAAGTATATCAACCAATAGTCGGGCTAATCTCGCTACAAGGCGGCGTGTTTTACGTTATAATGCCGCTCTTTTGTTTCTCACTCTATATGAATCTGGTGGTACGATCGTGTCTAACGAGACCCAAGCAAACGAAGTCGGTGCAGGTGCGCCTGACGTTAAAACTTTTCAGGGGCTGATTCTGGCCCTGCAAAACTTCTGGGCGAGTAAGGGCTGTGTAGTCCTGCAGCCGCTTGATATGGAAGTTGGAGCAGGTACTTTTCACCCGGCTACTTTCTTGCGCTCAATAGGGCCCGAGACCTGGAACGCCGCCTATGTTCAGCCAAGTCGACGACCTACAGATGGTCGCTATGGCGAGAACCCGAACCGTTTGCAGCATTACTATCAATTCCAGGTGGTGATGAAGCCTTCACCCTTGAATATTCAGGAACTCTATCTTGAATCATTAGCGGCGATGGGTATTGATACCACTGTCCACGATATTCGATTTGTAGAGGATAACTGGGAATCTCCTACACTAGGCGCCTGGGGTTTGGGTTGGGAAGTCTGGTTGAATGGTATGGAGGTAACTCAGTTCACCTACTTCCAACAGGTTGGCGGGCTCGAATGTTACCCGGTAACCGGTGAAATTACCTACGGTTTGGAACGTATCGCGATGTACCTTCAGGGTGTGGATAGCGTTTATGACTTAATCTGGGCGCATGGGCCAGATGGTGATGTGACCTATGGCGATGTTTTCCACCAGAACGAAGTGGAAATGTCGACTTACAACTTTGAGCACGCCAATACTGATGCGCTTTTTGCACAGTTTGATACCTGTGAAGCTGAAAGTCAGAAGATGATTGACCAGGGTTTGCCATTACCAGCGTATGAGTTGGTGCTTAAGGCTTCCCACACATTTAACATGCTGGATGCCCGCCATGCGATCTCGGTCACTGAACGTCAGCGCTATATACTGCGTGTTCGAGGCTTGGCACGATCCGTTGCCCAGGCATATTTTGATAGTCGTAAAGAATTAGGCTTCCCTCTGGCTCCTGAAGGGATTCGTGAAGAAGTCCTTGCCAGCTTAGAAAACGCTGGTTCAAAGTCGGACAAAGGAGGCAAGAAATAATGTCTACGCAAGATTTTCTCGTTGAAATCGGGACTGAAGAACTTCCACCGAAAGCACTGAAGAAGCTCTCGGACTCCTTTACCAGTGGTATCGAAGCAGGCTTAAAAGATGCGGCTTTGAACTATGCTGAGGTAAAGGCTTTCGCTAGCCCCAGACGTTTAGCTGTTCGAGTTAAAGGTTTGGACGTGCAGCAAGCTGATAAGTCAGTTGAAAAGAAAGGCCCGTCAAAGAAAGCCGCTTATGATGCTGAAGGGAATCCTTCTCGCGCCTTGACTGGTTTTACCGGCTCGTTAGGTATTAAGCCTGAAGACCTAGAAGAAATGGAAACGCCGAAAGGAACATGGTTAGTTTACCGCTCGCTAGAGAAAGGTCAGGAAACCAAATCTTTGTTGAATGACATTGTTGCCCAGTCATTGAACAAGTTGCCTATTCCTAAGCGTATGCGTTGGGGAGCTCAAAAGGTTGAGTTCGTTCGACCGCTGCAGTGGGTATTGATGATTTTCGGTGATGAGGTTGTAGAAGGCAGTATTCTGGATATTCCAGCTGGTCGAAAGACTCGCGGTCACCGCTTCCATAGTCAGGGTGAGATTGAAATTACTAAAGCAGATGACTACGAAGTTCTATTGTTAGAGCTAGGCAAAGTGATTGCAGATTATGATCAGCGTAAGGAAAAGGTTCGTCAGGGTGTGACGGCTGCTGCTGAAGGTATTGGTGGTGTGGCTGTGATTGATGAAGACTTGTTGGACGAAGTCGCGTCTCTAAATGAGTGGCCCGTACCTTTAGTCGGCCGCTTCGACGAGCGCTTTTTGGAGGTGCCGACAGAAGCACTGATTTCTTCGATGAAAGAGCATCAGAAGTATTTCCATGCTTTGGATAAGAATGGCGAGATGCTACCAAACTTCATCACGCTAGCGAATATCGAAAGTAAGGACCCTCAGCAGGTAATTCAGGGTAACGAGCGTGTTATTCGTCCTCGCCTGGCAGACGCGGCCTTCTTCTTTGAAACGGATAAGAAGTCCACTTTGGCCTCGCGTCGTGAGCAGTTAAAGAAAATTGTCTTCCAGAGTAAATTGGGAACGGTTTACGATAAAACTGAACGTGTATCAAAGCTAGCTGCGAAGATTGGCGCAGCAATTGGTGGCAATGCGTCCGATGCAGAGCGTGCAGGAGAGCTAGCTAAATCTGACCTGGTGACAGAAATGGTTCTAGAGTTCTCTGATTTACAGGGAACCATGGGTTATCATTATGCTGTGCACGATGGAGAATCTAAAGAAGTTGCTTTAGCGTTGAATGAGCAGTACATGCCTAAGTTTGCGGGCGACAGCTTGCCGACCACAAAAACGGGTTGTGCACTTTCTATTGCTGAGAAACTTGATTCACTGGTTGGTCTATTTGGTATCAATCAGCCTCCAACGGGTACTAAAGACCCATTTGCCTTGCGCCGTGCTTCTTTAGGTGTGCTTCGAATCATTGTTGAAGAGCAATTGGATCTTGATCTGGTTGACCTAATTAATTGGTCGCTAGAGCAATACGAAGGCTTGGAAAACAATAGTGTCCAAGAAGACTTATTGAACTACATGTTGGAACGTTTCCGTGCCTGGTATCAGGATGAAAATGTATCTGCTGAAGTCTTCTTAGCGGTTAACGCTCGTAGGCCTACACGTCCGGTCGACTTTGATCAGCGCATCAAAGCGGTTAGCAACTTTTTGGGCCTCGAAGCGGCTTCAGCCTTATCGGCAGCCAATAAGCGTGTTTCCAATATTCTGGCGAAGAATAAGGGCGAGTTGGCAGATCAGGTCGACCAGAGTAAGCTGATTGAGCAAGCTGAAAAGGATTTGGCAGCTCAGGTAGATAGCCTAGCAAAAACTGTAACGCCATTGTTTGACCAAGGTAACTACCAAGCTGCTTTGACTGAGCTATCAAGTCTTCAAAAAGTTGTTGACCAGTTCTTTGAAGATGTCATGGTTATGGCCGATGATGAAGCGTTGAAGAATAATCGCTTAGCCTTGTTGAGTCAGCTGCGCGAGCTATTCCTGCGAGTGGCAGATATTTCGCTGCTTTCTAAGTAGCACCTAAGCACTAAGTTAGGCTTTCCCTTCTTGCTAGCAAAGCACTGCTCATTCGAGTGGTGCTTTTTTGTTTCTGGTCTTAATCTCTTGCAGAGGTTTTTTCTTCGCGCTTGATTAAGCTTGTGCTAACCCTCTAGTGGGCCACAGAACAACTGAAAGAATATTGGCAGCTGACTAATTCAACAAACCTACTTCTTTGTAGTAGCGAACTGCTCCGGCATGTAAGGGGGCTGATAAGCCTTCTTTAACCATTTTGGTCTTATCGAGAGCATGGAATGCAGGGTGAAGTTTTTTAAACTCGAGGAAATTTTCAAATACTGACTTGGTTAACTGGTAGATAACCTCGTCGGGTGTATCTTTAGAGCTTACTAGTGTCGCACCTACGCCAAATGATTTTATTTCATTTGGGTTGCCTCGGTACATACCAGCCGGAATGGTGACTTCGTGATAATATGCGTTGTCAGTGACTAGCTGATTAACTTCGGAACCTTCAACATCAATAAGAATGCTATCGCAATCTGAGGTCGCAGCTTTAATCGAGGCGCTAGGATGCCCAGCCATAAAAATCATGGCATCAAACTGCTTGTCGCATAGTGCTTTTGATTGATCTGAGGAGCTGAGTTCAGATACTTGTGAAAAAAGGCTGCTTCCCCAGCCGAGTGCCTGCATGAGAATTTCCATAGTGGCACGATGACCAGAGCCTTTATTACCTATATTAATTCGTTTACCTTTCAGGTCATTTAAAGTTTGGATGCCCGAATCTTTTCGTGCGACGACAGTAAATGGCTCGGAGTAAATAGAAAATACTGAGCGTAACGCTGGGTCTCTGCCTTCTGAGGAAAATACTTCACTGCCTTGTACTGCGTGATATTGCCAGTCGGACTGAACAACTGCCATATCCAAGTCCAGTTCTCTGACTTTTCGTAAGTTGTACAATGATCCCTGGGTGCTTTCAACGCCACAGCGTATACCGTGCTCGGAACGTTGACGATTGATCATCCTGCATACTGCGCCGCCTGTTGGATAATACACTCCGGTGACACCACCGGTACCGACAATCATATAGTGCTTGTCACGAGCAAGGCTGAGCTCGGAACTGCCGAAAAGAAAGACGAAAATACAAAGCTTAGCCAGCTTCAATTTGCCGAACAAACTCAAAGTTTTTGACCTACGACCTAGCATACGTTTCCTTATTGAAGCTGCTTGTATCAGCACCTTACCCTTTTCATTGAAGAATAATCTTTTTGGAAAAGATTTTCTACACGATATTGTTGTGAAAGAGAAAAACAGAATTATGCTGGTACACTTATTGAAGGCCCTTAACAAGCAGTTTCTTTTCGCTATGAATAAGCTGATTCAACCGATATTTTTGCTGATGAATCGATTAACTTACCGTGGTAAGTTTATGTTGATCTCATCGGTTTTCGCGATCCCCTTGGCTCTGTTTGCTGTGCAGTTAGCATTTAATGCGCATCAGCAACTAGAACAAGCACAGCACACTCGCTCTGGCTTTAACTATCTTCGCCAATCAACAGAACTTATCGAAGACTTGGAAACGATACGAGATATAACTGTTGTTGTCTCTTGGAAGAGTGACTCCTTCTTGGTTTCAAAGCTTGATGCTGTTAAGAAGCGGGCTTATGGTCGTATTCTGGATCTAAGCGAAAAATTAAGTTCTAACGCTAGTAGCAAGTACTTACTAAGTCTTAAGGAAAAGTTTGAAAAGGACGGTTTTATTCGCGGAAATGAGGCAGGAAGGGTCGATAAGATTTATGAGGAGGCCCATATTATGGTCGGTCAGGCGTATAGCTGGAGAAGGCAAGTTTCTTATCTGTATGCCTCCAGTAGTCAAAGCGATATTTTGTCCTTCGTAAACCTACTTAATGAGGGTGAGGAATATACCTATGCCTTAGGTTTGGTCAGAATGTTTGGAAGTTTGTATTTAGGGCAGGCGTTTGTGGCGTCACATGGTGCTGACGCGATGGAGGCTGCTTACCAAAACCTGTCTAAGTTAATTGATGATGTGGATGTGAAGGAACAAGCCTATGCCGGTATATTTAGAGATAACCCTTCCGTAGACTTATTAGGTGTTAAATCAGCTTTAGTTCAGACTAAAGACCTGCTTTCACAGTATTTGATAGAGTCCTTCTCTCCTAAAGGTGACCCGCAAGAGTTCTACGCGAAGTTAAGCGACTTGTATCAATTAGTATACGCGCATAATCAGCTTGTTTTATCGGTGACTGACCGTGTATTGGCGAAAAATTACCAGCAGAGCATTGAGCGCTTATCCTTGTTCTATATCAGCGTCGCTTTCTTCTCCTTGGTTTTGCTCTACTTGTCAGTCGGTTTATATAAGTCTGTTAGCTCTGCTATAGGTGAATTAACTGGCGCTGCAGATCGTGTAGCTATGGGAAATTATGATCAAGCGATTGAGATTGGAACGCATGATGAATTACTGACAGTTGCTCGGGCCATGGAGCATATGCGTCTAAGCATTAAGGAGCGTGAAGAACGCTTGGAACTAATGAGCCAGATTGATGGTTTGACTCAACTTTATAACCGGCCATTCTTTGATCAAGCAATGGATATATCCTTGGCTAATAGTCGCCGAAACATGACGCCGCTTACCTTGGTTATGATGGATATCGATCATTTTAAAAAGGTAAATGATACCTATGGCCACCAGGCGGGTGATGAGTGTTTAAAACTGATTGCTCGCTTAATGAAGAAACAGTATCAGCGACAAACAGATATAGTGGCTCGTTATGGTGGTGAAGAATTCATTGCGATTCTCTACGGTCAGACTCAAGAGGAGGCCCTATTGCAAACCGAGAAACTTCGAAGGGCAATTGAAGACGCAAATATGACTTATCAAGGCAAAACAATACCGATGACTGCAAGTTTTGGCTTGGCAAGCATGGCACCACCAGAGTGGCAGAAAGGTGAATCATTGGTGGGGTTTGCTGATAGTGCTTTGTACCAGGCAAAAGAAAGTGGCCGGAATCGTATTTGTATCGGAGGTCAGTCAGGTGGCCATGAGACTCAAAATACCGCTTGATAAGGTTCTATAAGACCTAAGGCCGATCTTTTATAGCTGATCAGCTACAGTAACCTGATTTCTTCCTTGACTTTTTGCCTGGTAAAGGGCTTTGTCAGCCTGTTTTACCAGATCTTGCCAGGCTTCCACTCTGGATTCCACGACACCAATACTGACGGTTAGCACGCCTTTGTCTGATTCAATGTGAGGGATTTGTAATGCCTCGATAGCTGCCCTGACTCGCTCGGCACATATTCTGGCTTGTTGGCCAATACTTCCGGGCATCAGAATTAATAGCTCTTCGCCGCCATAGCGAAATACTCTGTCTGAGGTGCGCAGCGTTGATTTAACAGTTTGAGCAACTTGTCTGAGCGCATCATCTCCTGATTGATGCCCATAGTAATCGTTATACTTCTTGAAAAAGTCGATATCCACTAAAGCTAGACTATAACTATTCTGGGTTCGTAGAGCGTGCTGTTCAGTATGTGTGAGATCAACCTCCATAGCGCGTCGGTTGCCGATACCTAGCAAGGCATCTTCAAGTGACAATAGTTTTAGCTCTTCGACATTAGTTTCCAGTTCTGCATGCCTGTCGATCAAGCGAACATATACATCGACTAGGTTAGATTGGGTCACAACACCAACTAAGTGTCCGGCATTGTTAATAACAGGGAGATGACGGAGTTTTCGACTACGTGACAGCATCAAGGCGTCTTTAAATAGACTATCTTCCTGAACACAAACAGGCGTAGAAGTCATGATTTCACAAATAGAATGTTCTGGGTAGTGAGCGTCTTTCAATAGCGTGCAAAACAGTTTGGTGATGTCACGCTCTGTGACGATTCCGATAGGTTTGTCGTTCTCGACAATAATCAGGCAGGAGCTACCTTGCTTTGACATGAGCGGAACCGCCTCCTTAATACAGCAATTCGCGTCCACGGTTGGTGGGCAGTCATTCATGAGTTCTTTGACAAGTATGTTAGTACTTTGGTGACCTTTCAAAAATTCATTCTATACTTTAATCCTAGGAGCCTAGCGGGAATAAGGCAAATTAATTACAGCAACTTACAAGCATCTTGAAAAGACTATTTGATGAATAGGTTCTTGATCAGAGTCAGACTTCAATTCATGAGTTCATGCTACCTTCAAAGTAAGGGAGCAGAGCCTGCTCCGCCAGGAGAGCAAATCCAATGACGATGATACGTAGTTCTAACGCTAAAATCTCAAACCGGCTCACCCGTTTTGTATCCTTACCGGTTCTGAGGGCTTTGTACGGCCTGGCTTTATCGTTAGGTGCACCGGCGGGTTGGGTTCTAGTCCAGAAACTTGCGGGGCGTGATCCATTCTCTGGTGAACATTTTGATCTATTACTCTATGTCTATATGAGCTTGGCAACGGGAATTGTGTTTTCATTGCTAGGTTATTTTATTGGTCGTCGAGAGCATATGATTACAGATCTGGCACTGACCGATAGCCTAACGGCGCTTTACAATAAGCGTTATTATAAAAACCGTTTAGAACAAGAGTTTCAGCAGCATCTGCGTACCGGTGCCTCAATGGCCATTATTCAAATTGATTTAGACTTTTTTAAACAAGTAAATGATCGATTTGGGCACCAGGCAGGTGATGAAGTATTGAAGAAGGTTGCTACATTGATTCTTGCAAATTGCAGGAAGAATGATACTGCCGCGCGCGTTGGCGGAGAAGAGATGAGTATTATTGTCTGTGGCGAAAGTAAAGATGAAGCGCATATATTGGCAGAAAGAATTCGTGCCACGATTGAAAGTACAGACTGCTTTTGGCAGGGGCAACGGATAAGTTTGACAGCCTCATTCGGTATTGCATTCGCGACAGCTAAGACAGAAACTGCTTGGCAAATTTATCAAAATGCTGACTTGGCACTGTATCAAGCCAAGAAGCAGGGACGGAATCAGGTATGCTTGTATGAAGCCTAAACCCAAGGCGCGAGTAGAGTTTCGAATGCGGAGGTTATATTGTCTTTAAGATCATTGGTTCTGACGTTGCTTGTCTGCCTGATTGTTTGGTATTGGCTTAAAGCAAGAGAGTTAAAAGATATTGCTCTAAGAGCCGCGGCGAAGCATTGTCGTGAATTGGACTTAAGTATTCTTGACCAGACAGTCGTTTTGCGCTCATTGAAGCTCAAGAGAGGGAATGCTGGGCGCTTACAGATTATTCGTGAATATGGTTTTGAGTTCAGTTCTACAGGAGAAGATCGTTATAAAGGTAGTGTGAAGATGGCCGGAGCACGTGTTCAAGGGGTCAAATTGGCACCACATCGAGTGGAATAGTTTTATTATTGGAAGTGGTTAATTTGTATCGAGCACCTATACTCTATATATCGACAAAAAGAAGCTATTCACAAATTGGCAGGTGTTTTTAATTCGCACCTGCTTTAGCGTGTAAGAATAAATATGATCAAACGAATTCCTATCGACTCCCTTCAAGTTGGAATGTATATATCTGATCTTAATAGTGATTGGATTCCTCATTCCAACTTTAAGAAGAAGGGGAAAATCAAGAAAGATCTAACTGTTGAAAAGATAAAAAACTAGGCATTAAAGAAGTCTATATCGATACTTTTCTAGGTGAGGATTTAAAGGATGCGCCGACCCTTGCCGAGATTGACAAAGAAAATGAAAAGAAACTAGCAGCGGCAGGTGAACTGAGCTCGTTAAACAAGCCGCGTTTAGGTTTGGGCGAGGAAATGCTGGCGGCTCAAAAGGTTCATGAAGAAGCAGTTGAACTCATGGGCGGTATTCTCACGGACGTTAAGACTGGTCAGGCGCTTCCTATAGACGCTATTGATAATCTTGCGGAAGATATGCTGGACTCTTTGTTCAGAAATCACAATGCCTTGGCTTGCCTTGGCTGTATTCGCGAGAAAGATAGTTACTTGATGGAGCACTCCGTAAACCTGAGTGTTCTGATGTCTATTTTTGGTAAATCGATGCAACTGGATCGTTCGGTTCTTCATCAAACCATTTCAGGTGCATTGTTGCATGATATCGGGAAAATCATGGTGCCAGACGAAATATTGCATAAGCCTGGTAAATTAACCGATGATGAATTTTCGCAAATGAAACATCACGTTACCCTAGGTCGCGAGCATTTGCTGGGTATCGAAGGTATTTCCCCTTTGACTATTCAAGTCGTTTCTGAACATCACGAGCGAATGGATGGTACCGGTTACCCTTCGGGTCTATGTGGTCATGAAATCTCAACCTTCGGGCGAATGGCTGCGATTGTTGACGTTTATGATGCGATTACAGCCGACCGCTGTTATCACAAGGGTATGACGCCGACAATGGCGATTAAGCGTTTACTGGAGTGGAGCGATCATCATTTGGACCGCTCTTTGGTAAATCACTTCATTCGTTGTATCGGAATTTATCCAGTTGGTTCTTTGGTCTTACTAGAGAGTGGCCGACTGGGCGCGGTTGTAGAAGTGAACGAGTTTGATCAGCGCTCGCCAAAGGTGAGGGTGATGTATCACACCAAGTTTAAATGCTTTATCAAGACCGAATTAATTGATTTAGCGAAACCGACGGTTCAGGATGCAATTGTCAAAGCCGTTGACCCCGACCTATTCAGGATCAACGTTAAAGATTTTTTAAGCTAGTCTAGTACACTTTCTTGGGAGCTGCGCTAAACGGCGCAGTTCGTACATAGTGCAGCAAAAGGCAGGGCGTCCAAACGCTCATTGCTGATATCTTCGTGACACTTCTCACAAGCGCCATATAAGTCTCGTTCCATTTTTAGCAGGGCATGATCTATTTGCTCTAGCTCTTCTTCGGCTTCACTTTTCAGGTTTAGTAGTACATCATCATTTTGTCTGTCTACGACTTGGTCCGAGAACTTACTGCTGGTTTTCCGGTTGTGAAGGTCTTTATCAATTTTCTCGATACGAAGACTTAATTCTTCTTTTAAAGCAACTAGCTTTTCTTTGCGGTCTGTCATGATTCTTCCTCACCTAAAATGGGTACGTATTACCTACATTTTAGGTTAGAACCGCAGAATAGCATTGATATGAATCAAGGTTGGCTTGCTAATTCCAAGGCCTCTGTCAGTTTAGCGTGTTTGAAGCCTTCATTCATAAGAATGAGGCCGTCTGAATTGATCACAACCGTAACGCCCATATCTCCCTTGAACTGCTCAGTTAAGTTATGAGCAGTATCTGCTACCACTGTTTCAGAGCGATAACCGCTAGAGATCTGATTCGCCCGGGCTTGTTCAGTCGATCCTGAGACATAATCAATACTAATAAAATGAATGTTCGGATAGTTTGGCTTGATTGACTCGCGAATACTCGACATATGGCTATCACAAAGCGGACACCACATGGTGAAATAGAGTACAACCGCATCATAAGCGGTTAATTCATCACTTAAAGTCAGCACATTGTCTTCAGTGTCAAGAATGCTGAAGTCACTAGCAACCTGGTTGACCTGGTTACCGATACTACCCGCTTGCACACTTTCGCGTTTATCTTCACTGGAAGGGTTTAAATCTTCGTTACAAGCAGATAATAATAGCCCAAGGAAAAGCATGCTAATTAAACGAAATCTAACGTAGAACATAGCTCACTCCCAAACTTAAAATATCTGTTGCAGCAAAGTCTTCACCACTGAGCGCATGATTCCACGAGAGCTTGTAGATCCAATCCATAGCGACTGTTGAATAGGCAATACTTAATCCCAGCGACTGCTTTTGAAAACCAGGAAGGGAGCTGTCTTTATTCCCATCAATTTCACCGACCTTTTCGCGTAAATCATTATAGGATGTGGTCACAGTAAGCGTGTCCATTGAGTCTAAAAAATGCGTATAACCAAAAGCCAGGCTTGTTGACAGGCGCTTACCTAATTGCAGATCATAGGGGTCGATAAAGCCGCTAGAGTCTTCGTTAACAGGACGTTCAATATATTTTCCATAGGACATGTTCAAGGTCATATTCCAGGGATAAATAGTCTTGTCGACAAGCAGATTAGCATCCAGGCGGTAGACGCCCCGGCCCGTGATATCGAAGCTGTTATCAATTTCACCAGAGTATGCAGATTTACCCGTCGGCAGGGTTAAGGTGCTGCCCAGGTATACTGCTGGAATCAGGCTTCGCCAGTTGGTGACTTTCCAGACACATTTAATATCGTCAAAGGTCTCGTACCATAGCCCTATGGTCGTATCACCAATGTTGTCGACTTTAGACTCTGTTCCAGTGTAGGTATTGTCATTCCATACATAGGGAATTTGGAGGCTTGCCTGCCAGCGGTTGGCAAGCCGATAAGCGATACCAAGACTACTTCGGTACTGGTTTAAGTCAGAGCCAACAGGGTCATCCTGATGCTTTCCTTCAGAGTTCCAGTAGCCCTTATAGTTCTCGTGCGAGAATGATGTATCAAACATCATGCGCGCACCTTTTGGCAGAATTAAAGAAGAGGCTGACCCGCCGCCACAACAGGATGCAGCCCAAAGATTCAGTGGCACAAGGAGCTGTGTACTGAGAAAAAACAGAAAGGCTTTATTCTTCATGCAAATAGATATCTTTCTAAAGATATTTACATCCCCATCATCGTGTTAGATGGCGTCACGACGAACTCTGCTTCATCATATTCACCATCAGGAATGTTGCCATCGTCGGTTTTTTGTTCACCGTTAACCGATAGGCGTACATAGATAGAGCCGGCTTCTCCGTCAGTAAGGCCCGTCAGGCCTTCAGCGGTCCAAATACCTTCTCCCTCATTGGATGCTGTGACCCAGCTGTCACCATCACTTGGGTCTGTTGACATTGCTACGGTGATGCTAGAGATCGTAAGCTCATAGTCGGAGTCTGCATTGAGTATTTGCCCAGCGCTAATTGCCGGAAAGCTCATCATGCTTTCCTTGGTAGTGATAAAAACACTGAAGTCATGACCGCTATCTCCATCTGATAGGCCATCATTGAATAGAATGTAGGTGCGTTTTTCTTCTCCGCCCATCATATTTGCAATAGTATCAGTTTGGCTCTTTAGATTAGCGCGGGCTGTCTCTCCCATTGCCATCATTACATCTGGCTGAAAGGTAACGCTTTCATCATAAGGTAAACCTATATCAAGGTACCAAGTACCCATCTCAGGGCCTGATGCCATGAGGTAGTAGATTGTCGCGTTATAGATTCCTGCTTCGTCACTTTCGGTGAAAGAGCCATAAGGCGTGCTATGGTTATGTGTAGACATTTCCATTAGTGGGCTTAAGGTAGGAGAAAGCCCTTCCATAGGGGTGCCATCCAAATCGGTAATTTCGATTTTTAGGTTGGATTTACCAACTTGAGCCATCTCGGATAAATAGGTAACTTTAAAGCTTTCTGAAAGCTCATAATCATTTTTTTGTGAATTGTTGCTATCACTACACGCACTCATTAAACAAGCACTTGCAACTAAACTCAAACTAAATGCGAGGGTCTTAACTGCTTTCATCTATGCACTCCTTGATGCGCAAAATCATTAATTGCGTGAAATTTTACGCTGAAGTAAGGGTGCAAAGGAGTGACAAATTGTCGCACCTACTTTGGGGTATAGTTTGGGTTTAGTTCAAGTTCAGATATGTTTTGGCTTTATGTTAATGACTTATTTTGATGAAGGGCGTTTCTGTAGCTTGCGTTGCAAAGTCCGTCGATGCATTCCCAGAGCATTAGCTGTTGCAGAGATATTGCCATCATGCTCATTAAGCACGCGTTGGATATGTTCCCACTCCAGGCGTCCCACTGATGGCGGGCTAGTATCTAGGGGAATATCTGGGTTTGCGTCCTCTTCCTGTAGGGCTTTGATAATGACATCGGTGGTCACAGGTTTGCATAGGTAATTCACTGAACCCAGCTTCATCGCTTCAACCGTTGTGCTAATGCTGGAATAACCTGTCAGAATCAGTGCCTTGGTTTGAGGTGAGTGTTCTTTTAGAATCGACAGAAACTGCAAACCACTTTCCTGATCGATCTTTAGGTCAACCACAGCAAAATTTATGCTCGTATCCGTTAATATGCCTTTGGCTTCTTCAATACTGTTTGCGGCGAAGCTATTGTAGCCTCGTCGTTTAAATGACCGGGCAAGTGTCGTAGAAAAGGTTTGGTCGTCATCTAGGATAAGGATACTCTTAGTCATTTTATTTTCTGCTCTTCGGCTGGGTGTGAGCTTACAAGTGACAGGGAAATATGAATGCGAGTGCCCGACTTATCTGCTCTTTCAACGCTTATTTTTCCATGATGTCTATTAATCGTGGCATGAGATAAAAATAAACCAATGCCCATACCATGCTCTTTGTCAGACTCTAATGGTTGCTCAGCGGCACTAAGAATACGGGAAACTTTGTTTTCATCACTGTTGCCATAATCACTGATGGTGAGTCTGAGCTTGTCCGGTTCAACATCTGCCTCGAAGCAGACTCTTTCGGGCGAAGCATCGGCAGCATTATTCAGGATATTCAGAATGGCCATCCTTAAAGATGGATCTGAGGAAATATTTGGCGATGGTGACTCGTCGAATTGTGCGCTGTTCCAGTTTTTCTCAAGCCTGACGCTAGGCCGTAAGAGTCTAAATTCATTCACTAGCTGGGTGAGAAAGTAGTGGACAGATTCATCTTGCTGACTGAGGAGAGCCTGGTGCCGAAGGTCATCTAACACGTTTTTACATATCGCTATTTGAGACGCCAGGAGTGTAAGGTCTTCGTCGAAATCCTGGGTCAGGCTATCTGCTTGAAGGTCGTCAACGAGCACGGCCATCGTCGATAGTGGTGTACTGATATGATGAGCAGCAGACGCGGCTTGTGTTGCAATACCCAATAATTGCTCGTCGCGCAGTAACTGTTCTCTTTGTTCGTTGATCTTATGTTGTCGAGACTTTAACTCTTGTCTCATTCTAATGAGGAAGAAGCAGATTAAGGCCGCGCTCACTGCAAAATTGAACCACATGCCAATGAGATGAAGGGAAAAGGCAGTTTGGCTTGCATCAATTTGGTGGTGCATATGATGGGCATGCTCATTCGCAACAGAAGTCTCTGATACCGAAAGGTCGACTAAGTATAAAGAGCCATAGCAACTTACGGTGAGTAAGGCCATAAACCAGGTGAAATTACTATTTAAGGTTGCTGCACTAATGGTTAACGGGAAGAGTAAAAGTGACACAAAAGGGTTGGCGGAGCCGCCGGTTACATGAAACAGAAGGCTCATGAATAGTACATCTGACACTAATTGAAGTCGGACATAGTTTTCGGTAATGATACGGGCGCTTTTAAGCTGAGCGAAGGTGAACATGGCTGAAAAAGCAAATAGGCTTAAAATAAACTCCGCCAGGATGAAGTTAAATTTTAAGTTCAGATATAGATGGTCAACGAGTAAAAAAAGTTGAGCCAGTCCCCACAAGGCCAGGCGAGCGCTAGCTATCAGGCGAACGTTTTCGCGCAGTGGTGTTTTGCTTCCTTTAGAGGAAAAAATCATAGTCGTCGTTTACTGAAAAACTGGATTGAATTTGCTAATTATTAGAACAAGCTCTTAGAAAACATGCCAGACGTTTTCATGAAAGTTTTTAAGCCTTGTCTATACTTAGCTAAGTACTCATCACAGAAAAAGACAATTACCCCTTGAAACAATTACAAATAAAAAATGGACTTTGGATCTTTCTAGCGCTGTGTGTCTGCCTGTATTCCGTGTCGGCTATGGCGGAGGAGCATTACACCAATGGCATACCATTGTCTGGAGACCATCTTGAGTTCTTTGTCGATCCGACACATGGCTTGACGATAGATGATGTGCATGGCTACAACCTCTGGGACTGGCGCTCGAACGAGCAGGAAGTGCCATCATTTGGTTTTTCGCATGATACCTACTGGTTCCGCTTTGTGGTGCCAGGGAATGACCACGCCTGGTTGTTGGAAATCAATTATGCTTTGCTAGATGAAATCGAGTTTTATCGGGTTAAAGGAGGTGAAGTCGTTGAATTTGTCCGTACAGGTGATCACTTTGTTTTCTCTGAGCGTCCTATTCAACATCGAGCATTTCTATTTCCAATCGATGGCGCTGATGAAGCACAGCATGTTTACTTGAAAGTTCGCTCTTCAAGTTCCATTCAGTTGCCTGCTACGCTTTGGCCAGAGAAAAGCTATTTTGAGGCTGACCAATATCGCTTTGCCGAGCACGGTTTGTACTATGGCATCGTTCTGGTGATGGCTTTGTATAACTTCTTTCTTTTTTTGCGACTTAGAGATAGTGCTTACCTGTTCTACGTTTTGTACGTGATTACCTTTGCTGTAGCCCAGATGTCCCTGACGGGCTTTGCTTACCAATTTATCTGGCCAAACTTTCCGGTATGGAATGAGCAGAGTATGGCGGTAATAACGCCCTTAATCGTGACATCGGGGATGGTATTTGTATCGAACTTCCTTAAATTGCAGAATAATCACCCGTACTTGAATCGTATTGTCTATTTGCAGGCTTGGCTTGGAATCGTGTTGGCTTTCTTGAGCACGCTCTTACCTTATGCAGTCATGATTCCTTATGGTGCGGCTTTGGCGATCGTTACTTGTTCGTCTATTTTATTTATTAGTTACTATGTCACGATCAAATCGAGACAAAAATATGCGACGTACTTTTCGGTTGCCTGGAGTATGTTTCTAATTGGCACCGTTATATTGGCCATGAACAAATTTGGCTTACTGCCTAGAAATGGGCTAACGGAGTCTGCAGCGCAAATTGGCTCAGCTATTGAAATTATTCTCTTGTCTTTTGCTCTTGCGGAACGCTTGCATGACGCTACTTCGCGCCGTTTTAAAGCTGAAGCAGAAACCTTGCAAGTGAAGGAAAAGCTGATCGAGACCAAGCAGATGCAAAATGAAGCATTAGAGGTAGAAGTTGAGCAGCGAACCAGAGACTTACGACTGGCTTTAGAAAAGGTCAATAAATTAAACTCCGAACTTGAAGATCTATCAACACTTGATCAAGTCACCGGGGTTAGAAATCGTCGTTATTTTGATGAAATGATGGAGCGAGAGTTTCGTCGTGGCAGGCGAAATGGGCGAGAATTAGCTTTGATTATGATTGATTTGGATAATTTCAAATCCGTCAATGATACCTATGGTCATCAAGCTGGAGACCAGTGTCTGAAAACGGTCGCTTCTGAAGTGTATCGTTTGGTGAAACGCCCTCCTGATCTGGTTTGCCGTTATGGTGGAGAGGAGTTAGCTGTTGTCTTACCTGAGACCAAATTGGAAGG
>NZ_LWFZ01000013.1:0-742 GCF_001635225.1 Oleiphilus sp. HI0086 | reverse complement strand
ACAAGCACGGTTTTATCACCTTCTTGGGATAAACGCTGAGCTAATACGCTGCCCGCAGAACCAGCGCCAATGATGACGTAATCGAAAGTCAGTGAGTCCATGTGGTGTGCGCCTCTTATTATTATCAAATAAGCTCATCGTTTTGAGAACAAGCTTATCAATGTGGTCGTGTATTTGTTGAAGATAGTTTGAACGATAGGAAGGGGCTTGAAAAGGGAAATCTCACTTGTGAGCCTTGCTAGTAAGGGGGAGGTTCTTTAACTAGAAGAGGGTTTACAGCCTTAGGCTCTAAACCCAGAGTGGAATAACTGTTCGCAAGATAGTAATTATGCGGCTTGTTGTGGAGAAGGCGCTTCTGGTCTCTCAGGTACCAGTTCTTGGTATAGCTCGTCCAGTGCCTCGTTGAAATTACTTGCCAAAAAGCTGACCTTATCAGCAATCGATTCACAGCTAGTCAGGCTGATTGTTAGTGTATCGACATAGCTGGTGACCACAGCAGTTAGCGCCATGTTATCAACGATCGGTGCAACGCCTTCAAGAGATTTTAGCTCGGCGCCATTCAGAAACAAGGGAACCTTGGGGCCCGGTACATTGGTGATAATCAGGTTGAAAACGGGCTTTAGAATATTGGCTAGACGAAGGCGTGTATAAGCTTTCATGGTTAAGGAAGAAGACCACGAGGGAAGATGCTTCATGATTCGTTCAACCGCGACTTTATAGTTAAACTCTTTGGCTCTAAGGG
>NZ_LWFZ01000012.1:0-1223 GCF_001635225.1 Oleiphilus sp. HI0086 | reverse complement strand
GACCAAAGAATATATCGCTCTTAAAGACTATCCAACTAAACCTCTACATGGCCGTAATTGGGAGAACTTCTTTGTTGTCATTGAGCGTGATGCAGGTCTTGCTGCCATCATCGATGGTGACAAACATGAAATTGTTGCACACATCGATACGGGTTATGCAGTACACGTAATCAAGGGTACTGAGCACCATAAAACTGATCATGCGAAAGACGTAGGTCGTTTCTGGTACACCATTGGTCGTGACGGTAAGGTTAACAAGATCGATTTATGGCAGACGCCAGACAAGATGTTGGTAGCTGAAACTCAAATGGCGTATGACGCACGAGATATCGCTGTTTCCGGTGATGGCAAATATGTTATCGCTGGTGGTTATTGGCCTCCGCACTTCGTAATCATGGATGCAGAAACACTTGAACCTCTGAAAGTAGTTTCTTCTCGTGGTGTTAATGTTGACGGTGAGTATGTCGAAGAGTCTCGCGTTGCGGAGATCTACACAACACCTAATGAGCCAACTTGGATGGTTGCGATCAAAGAGTTAGGTCAAATGTGGCAGGTTGATTACAGCGACATCAATAACCTACGTATTGATCAAATGGATACTGCTAAGTTCTTGCATGATGGTTTCTTTGACCCAACAGGTCGTTACTTCCAAATCGCAGCAAACGCTTCAAACAAGATGGTTGTTGTTGATACGAAAGATCGTAAGTTAGAGAAAATGATCGATGTTGCTTCATTGCCTCACCCGGGTCCTGGTGCTAACTGGACTGATAAAGAGTGTGGCCCTGTTGGTGCAACGACTCACCTAGGTATTGGTGAAGTATCTGTTTGGGGCAACGACCCGATTGGTCATCCTGACCAAGCGTGGAAGCTGTGCTACACAGTTGAGACAGACGGTGCGGGCGTATTTATTCGTACCCATCCAACATCTCAATATGTATGGGCAGATCAGCTTAAGCACCCAGAGCCAGAAGTTCAGCAAAGTGTTCAGGTATTTGATAAGGACACACACGAAATCGTTAAAACTATTCGTGTAACTGAAGAAGAAGGTAAAGCGGCCTTGCACATGGAGTTCAACAAAGATGGTACTGAGGTTTGGGTATCTGTCTGGAACCGAACTGACAACAAGAACCCAACTGGTGAAATCGTTGTTTACGATGCGAAGACTCTTAAAGAGATTACTCGTATTAAAGGTTTAACAACGCCTACTGGTAAGTTTAACGTGT
>NZ_LWFZ01000011.1:0-707 GCF_001635225.1 Oleiphilus sp. HI0086 | reverse complement strand
ATCTCGAATCTCGATTCTGAAGCGATAAACGAAATATTCAGGGCTGCACACTCGATTAAGGGTGGTAGTGGTACCTTTGGTTTTAATGAGATTGCTGAATTTACACATGTTGTAGAAACGCTGCTTGATCTTATTCGTTCAGACCAGTTTGTTATGGAAGCGGATCATGTCGATCTGTTTCTGAAGTCTGTCGACTGTATCCGAACTATGATCAATGAGCTTGAGGCCGGTCAAAGCTGCGAAACCAAGTTGGCAGATGAGTTGCGAGTACAGTTCAACGCTCTGCTGGAAGGTGGCAGTGAAACAGCAGAAAGCTGTGAAAGTCCTAGCGAGGAAACCGACGAAGGTTCTGATGGTTGGACTATCTATTTTAAACCCGACGCAGATGTCTTGCGCACTGGTAATGACCCAGTACGTATGTTTCGTGAACTGTCTGAGTTGGGTGAAGTCGAGGTTTCCAGTGTTGTTGATGAGCTGCCAGAACTTGGCTCGCTAGACCCCGAAGCATGCTATCTAGCTTGGAATATTGTACTTAAGGGTGATGCCGAAAGAGCTCAAATAGACGAAGTCTTTGAGTGGGTCGTTGATGACTCGGATATTCGAATTGAGAAAATTGATTCGCAAGCTTCTGAAGAGTCTGAGGTAAATGCTGAAGCAGCAGAGCCAGCGGTTGTTGCTGAAGCTGCGGTTGGTGTTTCAGCAGTTAA
>NZ_LWFZ01000010.1:0-963 GCF_001635225.1 Oleiphilus sp. HI0086 | reverse complement strand
TCAACCACTCAATATGGTTGGCAAGTGGGTGAAGGCCAGTTAGTTTACCTTTCTCAATCGAGTGCAATGACGCTCAGTATTTTGACTTATGTCGCCATGGTCGCGGGCATTTACTTTATTGGCTTTATGATTGACTGGATGTCTCGCAACTATGGCAGTGGCCATGATGAGTTTGCCGCGAACGGAATAGCACTCGTCGCTTACTCCTGCACGCCTCTGTTCCTAGCTGGTTTAGCACCACTGTACCCAGAGCCTTGGGTGAATGCTGCTATTTTCCTCGCAGCAGCGGGTTATGCAGCTTACCTGATGTATGACGGTTTACCTCATGTACTGAAGATATCCCAGGATCAAGCCTTCTTCTTTGTCGGTGCGATATTAACAGTTTCTCTGGTTTATCTGGTGACAACATTAATCGGCACCGTCATTATTTGGAGCATGGGCGCTGGCCCAGAGTTTGTCACGCGTTAAAGGGCAAACACTAAAAAGGAAATACCAAAACGCAGAAGGGGACTTATATTAAGCCCCCTTCTCATTTCATATGCCACTTACCACTGCAAACGAATATCTTTCATACGCTGTTTATCTGCTGGTAGCGTCGGCGCAGTATCCGGGTCCACTTCCTTATAAACATTTGTCACCGGCGTAATGTTCGCGTCTCGACCATGGATAAAGTCCTGGTCAGCAACAATGGTCATGTAGGCTTTGTTTAAATCAAGTGCTCGACGAACAGAAGGCGTTAGCAGCTCATATACATCGGCGGCAACCACCTCTTCTTCCTTAACTGTCCCGTCTTCATTAAACCATTTCTCTAGCATTTCACCGTTCTCACGAAACTCATCGCCACCACCAACTCGCTTTAGGTAGTCCAGGATTTCACCTTCGGTATCACCCATTACCGGCGCATCTTTCATGCCCTTCAAGTTAATATAGCCCCAACCTTCAGAGCCTGTAACCTTCCGTGGA
>NZ_LWFZ01000009.1:0-710 GCF_001635225.1 Oleiphilus sp. HI0086 | reverse complement strand
AGGATGTACGCATCGTACTTCGGTATGCAACCTTTCACCAAGGCTCTGAAGCTATCGTTAGAATGCTTGAAGCTGCGCGACTCCAAAACAAGTTCAAAGAGGTACTTGAAGCACTACTCATAGCCCAAGCCGAATGGACGGTTAACCATAAAGTTGTTGCGGATAAAGCTTGGCCTATTGCCGAAGCAGCGGGTTTAGATATTACACAGGCGAAAGCCGATATGACTTCAGATGAGATAAGCGCTCGCCTTCAACGGGAGAAGGACGATATTCGAGCTTTGCAAGTTAGCAAGACACCAACCTTTTTTGTTAATGAACAAGCGCTCCCCAAGTTTGGATCACAAGAGCTATACGATTTAGTTACCAAGGAACTCGCTAAATAATAATTGAGGTCAGAGTAAAAAATAATTTTTTACTCTGACCTCAATTTTAGTTCTCGCAACGCTTGGCTTTGGTAACCCAAGTAATAAACTCATGGGCAGGCATTGGTTTGGCGTGGTAATAGCCTTGCACGGATGAAACATTCTTCTCGGCAAGAATTTCCAGTTGCTCACGGGTCTCAACCCCTTCGGCAACAACCCTCAATCCGAAGCTTTGTGACAAAGAAACAATCGCATCAATAATCGCTGTCCCTTTGCTCTCTATCTGTTTGATAAAACTTCGGTCTATTTTCAACTCATCAATTGGAAAGGAGTGCAGATAAGCCAAAG
>NZ_LWFZ01000008.1:0-1041 GCF_001635225.1 Oleiphilus sp. HI0086 | reverse complement strand
AAGTCGCTGATGTTTTTCATTCGGTTGCCAGCAAATACGACATCATGAATGATTTGATGTCTTTAGGCATTCACCGCGTATGGAAGAAGTTAACGATCGAATCCAGTGGTGTCCGTCCGGGACATAAGGTCTTGGATATTGCAGGTGGAACGGGAGACCTGACCATGCAATTCTCCAAACGCGTTGGTGAACAAGGGCAAGTTATTCTCGCCGATATTAATTCATCCATGCTGAATGTCGGGCGTGACCGTTTACTAGACAGAGGCTACGGCAGCAACATCGATTTTGTTCAAGCCAACGCCGAAACACTCCCTTTTCCAGACAACTATTTTAATTGTGTCAGCATCGCCTTTGGCCTTAGAAATGTGACAGATAAAGACAAGGCACTAGCCTCAATGGCACGCGTATTAAAACCAGGCGGCAGACTATTGGTTCTTGAGTTTTCCAAGCCAAAGAATGACCTGCTCAGTAAAGTTTACGACCAGTACTCTTTCAAGGCTCTGCCTTTAATGGGGCGTTTGATCACCAATGATAGTGAAAGCTATCAATACTTGGCAGAGTCTATTCGCATGCACCCTGACCAGGAAACCTTAAAAGGTATGATGGAAAACGCAGGCTTTGCCAATTGTCGTTATCACAACATGAGCGGCGGCATTGTTGCTCTACATACGGGTATAAAACCTTAAGATGAGCCTTATGGACACTAAGCGGCTAACTAAAATTGCAGTTACTATTGAAAGTGCAATCAATACAGCTCTTTCAATGGACCCTGCGGCTCAGAAACATTTAAAACGCCTTAGAGACTGTGTGCTAGCCATTAGTGTCAGTTCCCCTAGCAAAGTTATCTATGTGGGCGTTGAAGAGCAAAACGAAGCCCAAAGTAACGAGTCAGACGATAACACCCAAGTGGTTTATCGAGTTGCCATACTCCCCGCTCAGGACCATTCCAGCGTTCAGATCAAAGGTTCCTTACTGTCCTTTATTAAACTTGCTAGCTCTAAGGACAAAAGCTTACTCTTCAAAACCAACGAAATTCAACTA
>NZ_LWFZ01000007.1:0-769 GCF_001635225.1 Oleiphilus sp. HI0086 | reverse complement strand
TATGACTCATTACTTACTTTCGTTTAGTGGACGTAGTGATGATAAAGCAGCTGTTCATGCCGGCGCAGCGATGTACCAGACTGCCTGTGCAGCCTGTCATGGGGCTGAGGCTAAGGGTAATCAAGCCGTCGGCGCACCAAATCTAACAGATGATGTTTGGCTCTACGGCGGCACGGCATCTAAGATCAATCAAACACTCACTTATGGTCGAGCAGGCGTAATGCCAGCACAAAAAGACCTACTTGGTGAAGACAAAGTTCACCTACTTGCAGCTTACGTTTACAGCTTATCTAACAAATAAGACTGTCTGAGACTCGTGGGCCTGGCTGAGTAGCCAGGCCCACTCTCACAGAATATAAGATCTCTTCTCTAGACAGCCTTTGCTCATCACAGACTTTCTAGAAAAGAAACCTTTCCTCCACTAGATATGGAAGCCGTTGCCTATGTCTAAGAAGATCCCAGCCCAAAATATCGAACCCGGTACGCAGAAACTGGAAGTCTACGGCCAAGATTCAAAGCAAGCAGACGTCAGTAAGACCGTCGAGCTCTACGAGTCTCGAAAAAAAATCTACGTCAAAAAAATTGCCGGTCTTTTTCAGCGAATCAGGAAGTTTTCACTCTGGGCCTTGATGGCCATGTACTTTTCAATTTGCTGGATATCAATCAACGGCCAGCAACTGGTTCATTTCGACCTCCCTGCACGTAAATTCCATATCTACGGCATGACATTCTGGCCACAAGAGTTCGTTCTTTTAGCACTGCTTCTAAT
>NZ_LWFZ01000006.1:0-1094 GCF_001635225.1 Oleiphilus sp. HI0086 | reverse complement strand
AGATCTTGCAGGTAACGCTGTACATCCACATAATCTTCGAAAGAATCGATACCAAGCACTGAAATGGTATAGATTTCTGAACTTGCTACGCCAGATATAGCATACTGAGTAGATATAACGCTTGCCAAGCGAGCAACAAACTCTTTTGAAACCGATTCACTGCTTGCCTGAGCGCTTTCACCAAAGAAAGTTTGCTCACCTGAAAACTACGTGCTCTCATTTGCCTACAGAGAAAACCCCGCGTATAGCGTTTATCTTGAGGTGCTTGCTGAGCGCGAAAGGCTCGCTATGGAGTTTACAGATGAAGGTGCAGACGTTGAACAGGAGCCTGGTTCTATGCCTAGTTCCGCTCAGACCGGCCAAGAAGAGTTAACTGAGTCGTTAATAGCCGAGCCCGCCGTACCTGACCAATATATGCTGGATGTTGCATTCGCAGAATCGCCCATAGAAGCGGGTTTGCAATCACTGTCTCTTCCTATTTGGGGGCGGTCTCGTCCTTCAATTCTGGTTTGGGTGGTGATGTCTGATGAACAAGGGCAGCGAAGCGTTATCGGCGCTTCCGAACTGGATGAGGTGCTACCTGAATTGACTGGCATTGCTGAGACTCGAGGTTTGCCGCTTTTTATTCCTGTGGCCGATCTGACAGACCTTTCGCTTTTAGATGTTGACGGATTATGGGGCCTGTTTTCTGACTCCCATATTGATGCTAGTAAGCGCTATGGCACCGACGCTGTTGCAATTGTACGCTTGCAAAGTTCCATTACTCCTGAGGCTCAAGAACTTGATGAAGCAAAAGAGCCTGTTTCTCAGCGTCAATGGCGTGCAGACTGGCAGCTATTCCTAGGTGAGCAAACTTTCTTTGGTGAAAGCGCTCAGGCAAGCAGTGAATCGGTTTCAAAAGAGTTTGTTGCTCGCTTGGCAAGCGTTATATCTACTCAGTATGCTATATCTGGCGTAGCAAGTTCAGAAATCTATACCATTTCAGTGCTTGGTATCGATTCTTTCGAAGATTATGTGGATGTACAGCGTTACCTGCAAGATCTTGCGCCTGTTGCATCCGTAAATATGTTGCTAGCCGAGGAAGATCAGCTTAC
>NZ_LWFZ01000005.1:0-1189 GCF_001635225.1 Oleiphilus sp. HI0086 | reverse complement strand
TCATATAACTTGATTACCCATATCTATGATGACCCGATGACCAAGGCAGTCGAATTCGCTGAAGAGATCAAACAGCGCTCGCCAGATGCCGTTGCCAGCAACAAGCTGCTTTTCAACAAAACCTGGCTTAGCACCATCAAACAGGCTTTAAATTGGGAAACAAAATTACAACGCAAGCTGATCGGTCGTTACAACCAGAGAGCAGCAGTCAGCCAAGGCACCAAAGGCGCGAAGCCCTTACCTTTTAAGAATCGCAGCTAAGCTTGAATCAAACAGGCTAGAAGCGATACTTTCCCGCCTCAACAGCCGCTTGTAATTCAGCATTAAAGGGCTGATAAGCTGTGTCGCCTGGAAGACAGACCCATACCGGGTCTGTTATCTGCTCCAAATCATAAGCAATTTTCTTCAAGTCAGTTTTCTTGTATTTGAAGGTTCCCGTTGTCTCCATCGATGAAGACAATCGAATAAAAATCGGCCGGGCATATGCGGGCAGATTCTCACTTAAATGTTGGTAGACCTCTGAAGAGTCAAAATGAGCACCTTTCTCAAGCGTAATAGATGCCATTCCCGCTCTACCGTTTGTCTCGGGTATCTCGACACCATAAACCACAGCATCAGCTACAGCAGTCATCTGAGCCAATACATTCTCGACCTCAGTTGTCGAAACGTTCTCACCCTTCCAACGAAAAGTATCACCCAGGCGATCAACAAATTGGGCATGATTGAAGCCTTGATCTCGCATCAAGTCACCGGTATTAAACCAAGCATCCCCCTGTTTGAAGACATTTCTCAAGATGGTGCGTTCGGTTTTCTCTGGGTCGGTATAACCATCAAAAGGGGTTTTATCGGTAATTTCACCCAATAGTAATCCCGCCTGTCCTTTTTTGACCCGTCGCAGGAAGCCATCGTGATGCCTGACTGGACAATCTTCTTCTAAATCATACTCGACAATGGCGTAAGGGATTGTCGTGAAGCCAACGGTAAAATCATGATTGAATATATTGAGAAAACCTACATTCCCCTCACTAGAGCCATAAAACTCCATCACCTTATCGACACCAAAGCGCTGTTTAAAACCCGCCCACAGGTTTGCTCGCAAACCGTTACCAAAAATCATTCTTACCTGATGATTTTTATCATCAGCACTTTCTGGCTGAGACATCAAATAGCGACACAACTCACCAACATA
>NZ_LWFZ01000004.1:0-1698 GCF_001635225.1 Oleiphilus sp. HI0086 | reverse complement strand
TCATATAGCCTGACAGTAAAGGAATCTTCATCAAACGATCGAGCTTTTGTTTTGGCATCTTGGCAAAGACACCTGTCTGGAATATTGTCCAAATTCGAGGAACCGCCAGGAACAAGGTAGGGTTTGCTCGGTTCAAGTCAGCGACAAAGGTATCGAGTTTGTCGGCGAAAAATAATTGAAAGCCAACAGATATAGAGGCCATTTCGACTACAAAACGCTCCATCACGTGTGCCAAAGGAAGGTAAGAAAGCATTCTGTCTTGATCAGTCACTTTTAATGAGGCTATCGCGCCTTGTGCAGCATAGGCCATGCTATGGAAAGATAGCATCACGCCTTTGGGGTTCCCGGTGCTACCAGAGGTATAAACAATCGTGGCGATTTCATCTGCTTCGCGAGCTGTATTTTCACTTAAGGCTTCATTCTTTGCGACAATCTGATCCCAGCTAGTATACTTTTGCTGCACTTCTTCCGGGCTTAAGTCAAAGGAAATACAGGGTAAGCTTTCTGGAATACCGTCTTTCATATCGTCCCAATCATCAAGCTTACCAGCGAATAGGACTTGTGCTTCGGAATGCTCAAGTATATAGCTGACGGTATCGGCGTTTAGGGTTGGGTAGAGCGGAACGGTAACGTGTCCTGCCATCCAGATTGCCCAATCCGCCATGACCCACTGAGCGCAGTTTTTTGACAGTAATGCTATGTGGCTCTTGGCTGGTAAATTAAGAGTCTTCAAATAGTTCGCCATCTTTCTGGCTTCAGATACGGCTTGTTGCCAGGTATAGGTTTTAACTTGTCCATTGCCAAGAGGTTGCGTGAGGTAAATGTCCTGGGCCTTTTCCTTTTCCCAGCGATAAACATGTTCAAGTGCGAGTGGAATCTTTCTATCGTTCATTATTATTCCTTTGTAAACGTAGCTATTAGATTGTTATTGGTTTTTAAATTCTGCAGGAGAATTGTACAGATAAGGAGCGTTAATCCCTTGACCCTAGGTTTTAAAATATTGACGCTGGGTTGCACTTGTGGAAGGCTCAACCTAAAGGTTGGGCAGCTACAACAAGCTCAATTGGTCACTAGTAATCTCGTTATATGAGGTGCCTAAGAAGCTGACTACACCATCGACAATAGGTGCGATTTGTCTGGCGAGATACAGGTCATAATCAAGTGGTGATACAAGGTGTTCTATAGGCTCAGGCCCATTCACGGTATAACAATAAGAGACCCAGCCGCCATTTTCATAACGTGGCGCCTTGCCTTCGCTGACTAGCCACTCGTCAGCTTTTTTGGCGGCTTGGGCATGAGGGGGTATATTCGAGGTGTAATCTCTGAGTTTTCTTCTTAAGCGCTTTCGATAGATCAACTGGTCGTCGTATTGCCCGCTTCGTATCCCGCTAAGTAATTGTTTGAATAACTAGGCAACTCGGGTTATTCTAAATTAAGACTGTTTGTCTTCTTTGTACTCTTCAGACTGCAATTTACCAATCCCTTTTAAACGATCTCTAGGATTGACGAGCATTGGTCTGGTTAGAAGTAAGTTGTTTGGATATATAATAACTTCACGCGCTTCACTGATTAGTTTAGTGCTGAATAAGTTAATTTCAGAAATATACCCCTCGACGTAATTATCGCCATCAATCACTCTGACGAAGTTGCCACGCCTGAATGACTTTTGCACTAAAAGAATAAAAAATGAGGTGATGT
>NZ_LWFZ01000003.1:0-5311 GCF_001635225.1 Oleiphilus sp. HI0086 | reverse complement strand
CTAGAGTTCTGTATCAGTTGTCACGAAATGGAAGACAACGTTTATAAAGAATACCAGTCAACTATTCACTACACCAACCGCAGTGGCGTTAGAGCAAGCTGTTCAGATTGCCACGTGCCTGATCCATGGGTGCATAAAGTTGTTCGTAAGATAAAAGCTTCTAATGAGTTATGGCATAAAGCTTTGGGAAGTATTGATACGCCAGAAAAGTTTGATGCCAAGCGCTTCACGATGGCAAAGAAAGTTTGGGGTGAAATGAAAGCGACAGACTCACGCGAGTGTCGAAACTGTCATGACTTCGAAACCATGTTGCCAGAAAACCAAAAGCCTCGCGCTCGTAAACAGCATTTGAATGCGATGACAGCAGGTAACACTTGTATTGATTGCCACAAAGGTATTGCGCACAAGCCTGTGCATGATGAGTTGACTGACGAAGAAATTGACGAACTCACTACACCAGACCCAGAAATCGCAATCGGTATTCCGGCTCACTGGCAAGAATTTTTAGATAAAGAAGCTGCTGCTAAAGCAGAGAAGAAGCGTTTAGCAGAAGAAGCGGCTAAGAAAGCAGCAGAACAAGCAGCTAAAGCAGCGGAAGAGGCAAAGATTGCGGCAGCTTTAGCTGCAGAGAAAGCTAAGAAAGAGGCTGCAAATAAGCCTAAGAAAACTGAGGCTAAAAAGGCTCCCGCCAAGAAAACTGCTGCAAAATCATCTATCAATTGGGCTGCAGTACCTGCAAGAGAAATCGGTGTTTTCTATCCTGGCCAGGCGTCAATGGAGTGGGTATTAGGACGTAAGCATGGTGGTAAGCGTTCATTCACGAAAGGTGATCGCTGTATGGACTGTCATGAGGAAGAAATTGCAGATATTGGACAAAAGATTGTGACAGGCGAGAAGCTGGAAGATCAGGTGATTCCCGGTAAGCGTGGCAGCATTCCAGTGGCGGTTAAAGCAGCACATGATAGCAAGAGCTTATATATGCAATTTACTTGGGAAGATACTGAACACCAGCCAGTACCCTTTGCAGAAGGTGGCAAGATGGATGCGATGAATCAAATGAAATTGGCCTTTATGTTAGCGACTGACGAAGTTGAGTACGCAGATCGAGCAGGTTGCTGGGGAACCTGTCATGCCGATGCCGATGACATGCCTTTCGCGCCTGAGGGTCAGAGTGTAACTAAGTATCTAAAAGAGAGCCGTACGAAGATTGAGCTTAAAGGCCGAAACAAAAAACCGCTTGGTGGTTGGGATAAGCGTAAGGAAGACGCTGAGATCAAAGCAGAATTTGACGCTCAGCACTTCATGGATATCGTGCGCTACAAGTCGGGTGACAAGAGTATTGAAGACGGCAGTATCTTGGCAGACCGCTTGATGAACGAAGGTGTGATTAGTGAAGCGATAGCAAACAAAGTTGGCAATAAGTGGGTGGTTGAAATCAAGCGTCCTCTGGTAGCTGACGGTGACGGCAATATCAGTCTGGACACCGCTCAAAGCTACAACTTTGGTTTCGCGATTCATGACGATTACAGCAACGGCCGTTTCCATCATGTATCACTTGGGTACAAATTGGGCTTCGATAATGCCGATGTAGAAATCAATGCAGTTAAGCAATAAAAGCTAGTAAATAAGAAAACGGTGAGCGTTATGTGGATGAGATCAGTCAAAAAAACAGGTAAGGGATTGGCAATAGTGCTATTCGCGAACTTGTTGCTGGCGGGCGTCTCATCTGCAGAACTTGTTGAAGTAAAGACACACAAGATGCGTTTCATACCGGAAGTTGTAACAGTCAATATTGGCGATACGGTGCGTTGGCTGAATGTCGAGAAGAGGCAGTATCACAGCGTATGGTTTGAAGGTTTGGGAGAGCCTGAAGGTGAATACTTCTGGCCCGAAGAAAGCGTTGAACGCTTATTTGATCGCGCTGGTGTCTTTGACTATCGCTGCGGACCTCATCCACAGATGAGGGGCAAGGTTATTGTTAAAAAAGCTGAGCTGAAAGTTTCTGAAGAGCGTGCACTGGAACTGGACTATTTAGTGAAACAAGACTGTGGATCATGTCATGGGATGCTGTTTAAAGGTGGTTTAGGCCCGGCTTTGTTGCCGGAAAATATCAAGGCATATTCGGTTGAAGACTTAATGGCTGTCATCCTACATGGTCGCCCTGGAACGCCAATGCCCCCATGGAAAGCTATTTTGTCTGAGGCGGATGCTAACTGGATTGCTAAAGCTTTGAAGTCGGGAGAAATGATAGATGCGAATTAAAAGCCTTGCAGTGGCCTTACTAAGTATTAGTTTGGGGGCGTGTACTTGTTTGCATACCCAGACGGAGCCCAGGGCAACAGGTGACATGGGCGTCATTATTGAACGTGCTACTGGAAGCGTAAAGATCATCGATACCAGTGACAAGAAGCCCGTCGGCAGCATAGATCAATTGGGAGACCTTTCGCACGCTTCCGTTGTTTTTTCTCGTGACGAACGGTACGCCTATGTATTTGGTCGCGATGGTGGCTTAAGCAAGATCGATATCTTGACTGAAGAGATCAGTAAGCGAGTGATTCAAAGCGGTAATAGTATTGGCGGTGCCATTAGTCAGGATGGATCTTTAGTAGCTGTTTCCAACTACACGCCTGGTGGCGTAAAGGTCTTCGATAGCGAAACGCTTGAGTTGGTGGTGGATATTCCTGCGACAGAATTCATTGACCCAAGAAGCGGTAAAAGCAAACGCTCTAAAGTTGTTGGTTTGGTGGATGCACCCGGAAAGAAATTTGTTTTCAGTCTCTTCGATACGCATGAAATATGGGTGGCAGACTTTTCAGGGGAAGACAGCTCTAAACCCCAACTTACCAAGTACCGAGATACTGGCTTACAACCTTATGACGCACTGATCTCACCCGATGGCCGTTACTACATCGCAGGATTGTTTGGTGAAGATGGTATGTCGAAACTTGACTTATGGCACCTTGAAAACCCGCCAGAAAAGATATTGCCAAATTACGGCCGGGGAGAGCAGAAGCTACCCGTCTACAAGATGCCTCACCTGGAAGGTTGGGCTGTTGCAGGCAACTATGCATTTGTTCCTGCCGTTGGGCAGCACCAAGTATTGGTGGTGGATATGAACACTTGGCAGCAAGTAGACAAAATCGATGTGCATGGTCAGCCAGTGTTTGTCATGGCTAGACCGGATGGTCGCCAAATTTGGGTGAACTTTGCCTATCCAAATAATGACACGCTCCAAGTAATAGATGCTGAAAGCCGCTCATTATTTAAAACACTAAAACCTGGAAAGGGTGTGCTTCATATGGAGTTTACTTCACGTGGTGAGCATGTGTGGGCTTCTGTCAGAGATTTAAACTTGGTGAATATCTATGACACCGAAACCTTGGATTTAATAAATCAGTTTGAGGCGACAAGTCCTAGTGGGATTTTCTTTACCTCTCGGGCGCATCGTTTGGGCTTATAAAGCTCCGGTCGCTCCAAAAACAAGAACAGTGAGAAAGAAAGGTGATGTGATGAATATACAAGCTCCTAGCAATACAGGTATTGAACCCGAAAGAGTCGTTCTGGATGACTTGAGCAGTAGTTTATTAGATTCCTATCAACGTAACTTTCCTATCACTTCACGGCCCTTTGCCGACATGGCAGAGCAGTTGAATTGCTCCGAACCAGATGTATTGACCAAGCTCTTGGCACTTAAAGATAGCGGTATGCTGACGCGCATAGGGCCGGTGTTTGACCATAAGCGAGCCGGGGCTAGTCTCTTGGCGGCTGTGAGCGTTCCATCTGAGCTGACAGAAAAAGTAGCTGCCCAGATTAACGAATATGAAGAGGTGAATCATAACTACGGACGAGAGCATAGTTATAATCTGTGGTTCGTTGTTACGGCACCGACTCCCAAATTTCTGGACTTGATACTGGATGATATGGAAAAGACGATTGGCTTTCCAATCCTACGCTTGCCAATGGAAAAGGCTTATCATATCGACTTGGGGTTTCATGTGGGTGATAGAAAAACGGATCGCCCCTTCACTCAGCACCTTCATAACACGAATAACCGTGAGTCTGGCGAAAAAATTAGACTCATTGAGAGCGGTGATGTCCTTTCTGATTACTTGCAACAGCGACTTCGAGAGCTAATACAAGATGGTTTTCCTTTAACCCGGAAGCCTTTTGAGCGCCTGTCACAGACGCTAAGCCAATATCAAGGTGAAGAGTGTTCAGCTGTTACCGAGTTGCAGGTGATAGATACGCTCAATTACTGGGTACAAAGCGGCCTGATTAAGCGTATAGGGTTGATTACCAATCATCACAAACTTGGTTTTAAAGAAAATGCCATGGTGGTCTGGAATATTCCAGAAGATCAAACTGACAGGATTGGTAAGATTTTTAAAGAATCCGGTTTGGTGAGCTTGTGTTATAAGCGTCGAAGACAGTTACCTGAGTGGCCCTATAATCTCTACTGCATGATTCACAGTCGGGACCGGAATCTGGTTGCAGAACATATTGAAAAACTGGTAGGGCTGGCCGAGCTTAAAAATACTGAGAAAAACATTCTATTTAGTACGCATCAATATAAGCAAAAGGGTGGAGTTTATACGCGCTCGCAAAGGCAGCATAAAATTGAAATAGCCTCACCCGTTGCGAACCTGGCTTCGCTTGTTGCACCCTTATCACTTGCGGGGAATCATTCATGAATGCCATGGATTTGAAGATCATAAACCGTCTCCAGTATGGTTTTCCTATTTGTGAATACCCTTTTGCCGAAGTTGCAAAAGAGCTGGACATAAAAGAATCAGAGTTGATCGACCGAGTTGAGAAGATGCGTGCCGATAAAACGCTAACGCGCTTTGGCCCAATGTACCATGCAGAGCAGTTGGGTGGTGCACTGTCACTTGCCGGTATGGCGATACCGGAAGAGCGCTTTGATGAAGTAGCTGAAATCGTCAATGGCTTTCCCGAGATTGCTCACAACTACAAACGGACTCACGAATTGAATATGTGGTTTGTGATTGCAACTGAGGAACAGGAAGGTAAAGGGCGAGTGATCGAAGAAATTGAACGTCAGACAGGATTTAAGGTCTACGACATGCCGAAGAAGGAGGAGTTCTATGTTGGATTCTATCTCGACCTCGAATGATTTTTATCGCCCTCAAGCGGAGGACTTACCTATGGAGGAGGAAGAAAACTACTCACTATCGAGTATAGATCGCGAGTTGATCGTCTTGACTCAGGAGGGTTTGCCTCTTGCCCCACGACCTTATCATGTGCTGGGTTTGATGTTGAATATATCTGCCGATGAGGTGATGGCGCGTCT
>NZ_LWFZ01000002.1:0-8826 GCF_001635225.1 Oleiphilus sp. HI0086 | reverse complement strand
CACCTCCCCCCTTAGAAAAGCCAGTGACTTTTTAGTACACCGCCAACTCGATGCGATTGCAGCCAACAATGAAAGCTACATTAACGAAGCTCAAATAGAAGCATTAAGTGAGAATTCGAGTAAAGCCAAAAGTGCCGTCTATGATGTTGAGCAATGGCTGAAGTGCCAGTATTTAGCTAAGAACAAACAAACCTTAAATGCTACGATTCATCGTGTCTTTTCTTCTGGTTTTCAAGTTCGTCTAGCAGAAACAGGTATTGAAGGATTTGTCTCAACCAAGGAGATGGAAGGGAAGTATAGCTTTAACCAAGACCTGCTTTGCATCACCAACAAAGAGCAGTCCTTCCAACTCGACCAAGCAGTACAAGTAAAACTCAAGCAAATCGACTGGTCTCGTAAACAAATTCAGTTCGAATTAGTTTAGACCGGCTACATCCTGGCCAAATTCTTGTCTGTCCTCAGCAGAGCCATGTAGGATATCTCCTACATGGCTTTAGGTTTTATCCTATTTTTTCCTACATGTGGTTTCCGTAATATACTCATCAAACGGAAGCAACATCAAACGGACTTGTTAGGGAAGGCAGGAGCCAATCTGAAGGATTCAGATAACTACACAGGGCAGTTGTAGATCAAGGAACGATAAGGCAAGGGACAATTGTGCTGCAGGAGCGGCTGAATAACTAAGGACAGTGGCAAAACAAGGATTTGTTCACGGATGTTCAATGGATACAATTAACTGATGGAACAGTAAAGGAAGCGCCTATTCTAGGGTATCGCACGGATTGCGATACCCATTCTATTTTCCCCTCTACGTCAATTCAGTCGCTAAGCTTTTACCAGACCAACTAAGCCCGCCACCATATACTCACTAATAATATTGATATAAGTCTCTAAATCTGTATCTTCTTGGCAATGCAAACCGCCATTCCAAATTGTACTAATCGCGCCATCAAAGGTCGCTTCTAAGCCCATCATTAAGTGCTCAATGGGCATATCAGGAAACATCCCACTCTTAATACCTGGCTCCAGTATTGAGCCAATGTAGGAGGCAAATAAATCGTCTAATTGGTCAAACTCGGCCCGTAATTCCGGGGTGAGGCGTTCTCTAAAGTCGACACGCTTACAATAAAACGAAACCCGCGCTTCAGCCGGATTATCAAGAAATTGCGCAAAGGAAGCGCGAATAATTTCACGAATGATATCTATTGCTTCTGAATGTGGTGGTAGCGCTTCGTAAGAGGCCAGCATACGACGCAAAAACGAGATTGAAATCTGAGCGTAAATCTCTTCTTTACAGGTAAAATGCTTATAAACGGTCCCTTTGCCTATCTCTGCTTTTTTGGAAATCTGCTCAACGGTCACAGTTTCCCAATGTGGGTTCTCAAACAAACTGATCGCCGCTTTGAGAATTTCCTGCTCCCTCTTAGCAAACTCAACCTGCTTTCGACTTAAGCCTTCACTTCCTTCCGACATTACACTCTCACAAACTTCAATTACGAATTAATTCAATCAGCCAGCTAGGTGACCGATAGTCATTAAGTCTAGTTCTAAATTCACAGCTATTCTAGTTTTTCTTAAGATCCACAATCATCTGTTTCATGCTTAAGATTTCAGCTTGAAGGTCACTAATAGTTGGCTCATCCTTTTTACTTTCTTGCCGCGCTTTAGCATGCTCTTCTTCCATCACATTAACGACAATACCAATTACCATATTGAGAAATGCAAAGGCTGTAAAAAAGATAAACGATAAGTAGTATATCCAGCTGAAGGGGTACACCTCCATCGTTTCATATTGAACATCAGTCCAATCTTCAAAGGTCATCACCCTAAACAAGGTCAGCATGGAAATAGCAATATTTCCCCATAAGTCAGGATTAATTGTTTGGAATAAAAAGCTTCCGACAGCAGCATAGATATAAAAGATGATAAACATCAAAAGCATGACATAGCCCAGCTGTGGCAAGGCCTTGATTAAAGAGTTAATCAAGATGCGCAACTCAGGAATCACCGATATCATCCTCAAAACTCTGAACACTCTGACCAAACGAGCCAACAATGCCATTTCAGAGTCGTCAATTGGTATCAGACTTATTACCACCACCAGCGTATCAAATACGTTCCAACCGCTTTTAAAGAAGTGCCGCTTATTTGGCTCAGCAACAAAACGAATAACGATTTCAACCAGAAAGAACAGGGTGATAAACAGATCCAGCATTTTGGTGAATGCTATGGCCTGCACAGGCAAATCGTAGGTTTTTGCGCCAATTTCCAAGGCGGAAATAATAATGATAAAAATAACAAAGAGCTCAAAAGCCCGATTGTTCTTGAGTTGGTAAAAAAGAGACTGTAGCGAAGAATAATTCATTAACTGCGTAAACTATAAAAAACTTGGATTAGGTAATACTTGACGGCTATTTTACCGAAACAGAGGAAATAGTCACTTAAAGACTCTGACCAAATATATAAGCAAGCTGAGCCAAGCCAGCCATGGCACCAAGAATACCACCGATAATGATCAGTTTTATCTCATCTTCCTGAAAACAAGGCCTTAGTAGATCCTGAAATTCTTCAGAAGGGAGCTCCTTCATTCGTTGCGCCATGATATCCTGTACAACCTTGGCCCTCTCCTGGTTAAACAAAGGGTCACGCAGCGTAGTTTTTGACAAATCTACTGCCTTCAATCCGGCATCTTCTTTGAGTTCAGCAAAGCCTTTCGGCCCCATAGCGGCTTGAGTAAAAGGCTTAATCAAACCAACCGTATCATCTACCATGTTTTCAAAATGTCTTTGAATAATAGCCCTTGTACGCTTTGCTTCCGGCCCTTTCAGCATGGCTTGGGCGATTTGATCAACTGTCAGGATTTCTTCAGTAATGATTTTACAAAAAGACTCTGATACAGAGTCTTGCCGCTTTAAAAATAAACCGTGTATTGTCAGGCCTAAAAACTTAAAGGGCTTAACAGGCCGGAAAATCATATTCAACGCCACCCAGTTAGTCGCCCACCCCACCAAAAATCCGCATACTGGCAAGATCCACGGGTAGGGTAAGAAGTACCAAAGTATTAACTGGGGAAGCCCAAACAAAAAGCCAAACCAGAGGCCGCTTTTTATAATAAAGCGAAACTCCTGAGCCCCGCATTCGAGAAAGATTTTATTCAGCAGCGTTTTATCATCTTCCAGCTTCTCGATAACCATCAGCTTAAGATCAAACAATGACTCTATCTTTGGCCCGATATCCTCGACAAGATTCTGCATAATTCTCGGCAGTTGACTCTTTACCCTCTCATAAACCAGCTCTTTAACGGGTCTTGGTAGATTTTGCCAAAGCGTTCGATGGCGCTTAAGCATAATTTCATCAACTAGTTCTTCAGTGCGAGGAGCAAGTGACTCGAGAATATGCTCGCCAATTAGAGCAGGGCTCATTTGCTCAACAATATCAGAGACTGAGCCAATTCTGGACAAGGTTGAATCAACACTGATTTCCGCCATCTTCCTAGCCTTTGAGGGAATAATTCCCTGCCAGCCAAAAATGGGCCGAATGCCCCAGAATTTGATCGGATAAAAAGTAAGCTTAATGGCTAACCAGTTGGTGATGAATCCAACAATTCCCGCAATTAAGGGAATGCTTGCCAACTTGAGTAGCTCGAAGTATGAGTTCACTTCCATAATGACAGATACGTTTTGTAATTGTTATTTGGGAATAATCGTCGCGCTCAGCCCCAATAATTTAACGCTTCAAGGCCAGCCAGATTGCAATTTAGCATGCTATCACATAGGATTCACGGATTGTGTTCTACTTTAATAACAGGCTGATTATGTCACGTCGAAGCTTACTGGAAATTGGCCTTGTTCAACGCCTTGCCCTCGCGGCCTCGCTAAGTGCAGTACTAATTTATTGTGTCTACAGTGTCACCAGGTAGATAATGATTTTATCTTTCCGAAATCTAACGCTCGGCTACGAAGCGCACCCCGCTGTTCACCACCTTTCTGCCAGCATTGATAAAGGCATGCTTGTTGCCCTTGTTGGGCCTAACGGTGCAGGTAAATCGACACTGCTTAAAGGTATTATGGGGCAACTTGCTCCCTTAGAAGGTGATATTCAATTTGGACCCGTCGAGAAAGATGATATTGCTTATCTTCCTCAACAAAACATGGTCGATAGAAGCTTCCCTATTACAGTTCAGGAAATGGTCGCTCTTGGCGCCTGGAAACATATGGGTGCTTTCGGGCGATTACGTAGCAAGCATAAAAAGCAAGTCGCACAAGCGCTGCAGCAACTGGGTTTATCAGGGTTTGAAAAACGCTTGATCGGATCTCTTTCAGGAGGGCAAATGCAGCGCGTTTTGTTCGCACGCTTGCTCGTTCAAGAAGCCAACCTAATATTATTAGATGAGCCTTTTACCGGCGTAGACAGCCGAACAACACATGACCTACTACACTTGATTCAACACTGGCATGAACAGGGTAAAACGATTGTTGCAGTACTCCATGACCTTGAGCAAGTAAAGTCTCACTTCCCACATTGCCTTTTGTTATCGCGAGAGCCCATCGCTTTTGGGCCAACTGCCGGCGTATTGACTGAGCAAAACTGGCAACGAGCACGACAACTCAACGAAGCCTTTGATGAAAACGCCGTGTATTGCGGGGCTCACTAACAGATGTTCGATCTTTTTATTGCGCCAATTTTAGACTTCTCATTTATGCAACGCGCTATCGTTGGCTGCCTTGCGATTGCGATTAGCGCAGCGCCTATTGGCGTTTTTCTGATGTTAAGACGCATGAGTTTAACTGGCGACGCCATGGCACACGCAATATTGCCCGGTGCAGCGGCAGGCTTTTTTCTGGCCGGCTTATCTATTCAGGCAATGACCATCGGCGGGATTATCGCAGGCTGCCTTGTTGCGCTATTTTCCGGTTTCGTCTCTCGTATGACCGATGTCGCTGAAGATGCCAGCATGGCTGCCTTTTATCTTATTTCTCTGGCAGCAGGCGTCCTGATTATTTCAATTAACGGTAGTCAGGTTGATTTACTACACGTACTTTTCGGTTCCGCGCTGGCTTTGAACAACGAAGCTTTATATTTGCTTGCCGGGGTTTCTACAATTACCTTAATTACACTTGCTCTGCTGTTCAGACCGTTGGTTCTTGAGTGTATGGACAGGCTTTTCCTGCAATCAGTCAGTCGACTAAGTCCAATTGCTCACTTTGCCTTCCTGGTGCTAGTTGTTCTAAACCTTGTTGCCGGCTTTAACGCCCTTGGTACCTTAATGTCTGTGGGTATGATGATTTTGCCTGCAGCCTCTGCAAGGTATTGGGTCAAGAGCCTCGATATGATGCTTTTGGCGTCCTCTTGTTTTGCAATTCTCTGTTGTTATATCGGCTTACTCTTGTCATACCATGCTGGCTGGCCAACCGGGCCGGCGATCATACTGACACTTGGTATGCTCTACGTCTTGTCGTTTTCATTAGGACTTAATGGTAGCCTTTTATCTCGACTTGCCAAACCCAAACATCTCAGCGCATAACTCGTAAATATAGGTAATTTAAATATGAAGTCCTGGTTTAAATCGATCGAAAACGATGCTGAAGGCACCTCCTATCCCTTAGATAAAGTATTAAACGAACTAAACTTCTCTGAAGAGGGTTTAATACCCGTAATAGCCCAGGACCATGAGACGAGAGAGGTGCTAATGTTTGCCTGGATGAATCGCGAGTCATTAAAAGAAACTCTCGAAACCTCCAAGATGTGCTATTGGTCCCGTTCGCGAAAGTCTTTATGGCGCAAAGGAGAAAGCTCTGGCCACTGGCAAAGCCTGGTATCGATGAGAACGGATTGCGACGGTGATGTACTACTAGCCCTGGTCACACAAGATGAAGCAGCTTGTCACACTCATCGTAGAAGTTGCTTCTACCTGAAGTTTGAGCAAGGCGAGGTGGTCATCGCCTCATAAGCTTTCTGCTTTCTGCTTTCTTCGTTTACATCAGTGCTGATACAAATTACTTAAGTGGTCGTATTTATCCAGGATTTCTTGATAGCGACCACTTGATTTAATTTCTGACAAACCACGATCAAAGTCATCTCTGACCAGCTTATCTCGGAATAAAAACGGGTAATGACTTGGTTTAAATAAGGGGTGAAATCTGACCTTTTGACTAAAGCGCTGCTTTGCCAAGCGAGAGTAGCGATCTCCCTGATTTGCCTTATACCAATAATATCCAAAAATACTCTTATCCATCACGATAAAATCAAGCTCTCTGATAAAGAGTAGATTTATCTGAAAATCTTGTTTTGGAACTTCTTGATAATGCCGGTTTGTGCGTGCCATCACAGCATATTCTTTACCCAGAAAGTCTTTCGCTTTTTGAAAACCTACAACCGTTTTATCTTGAAGAAAAGACATAGATATATCTTCAGGGTAGTTCTTGGATGCCAGACTTATTGCGTAGTTTTGAAATGTCACCACGGCTTGGGACAAATAACCACTCTTAACAACATTGGCCTTTGCATTCATCACGGCATCTAACTGCGCATCATCAAACAACTTATATGCTCGCTCAAATGGCACATAAACCGGACGTATATCATAACGCTCAGGATCGAGGCTCGCTCGCAATATATCTAACTCGATGCCTGAGTCAGTTTCTTTAATCACCCAAGGAGGAATTGACATGCTAATGCCAATCTCAAATGGCTGAGGAGCATCTGATTGTACTGTGGAAGGGTCCTTGGCATGCAAGGATAATGAGACACTAGATACTAAAAAGGCGAAAAAAGCGTAGATGAATCTAAACATTGCTTCCTCCGCCTGATAATGAAAATTAACTATCCTTGGGAACTATCTCCGTCCTTTTCAAAGGCTTCTTTAAAACCTTTTCATATAAGAATAATAGTGCTTCTCGAGCTTGATTCAAGCGCGCGCGGGAAAGAGACATATTTTTTACCAAATAGCGTAAAAACTCTTTCACATTAGATTCACTTAAATAACGCGGGCTCCGCAAATCATAATAAGCTAAATACTGCGTAATCCAGTGCTGGTAAGTATGAATGGTTCTGGCACTCAAATGTTGGTGCTTTACCGCTTCAGCCAAGTCTACTGACAACCCCGGTTGACATTCGTCCAATGCAACTGCTGTACTCATATTGATTCCTTTTACTGCTTATAGAGACCTATATGCTTCTTCACTTTCCTTGTGTTGATCTCTTATAATTATTATCTTTTTTATCGTGGACACTGCTATTAACCAGCCTGAGACACAGACTGGTTAGAGACGCTGTAATTTACGCCTTTAATGTTTCAACTTCATTAATGTATTTTTGCATTGCCGCATCAGAAGTCGTTCCTTTCAACTCTTCCCATGCAACATATTTTGCACGTGCAACGAAGTCCATCATACCTGGCTTTTTACCTGAAACGTCACCTTCAGTTGCTTGCTTATACAAAGCATACATCTGCAACTTCTGCTCGTTTGAAAGCTGAACGTCACCTTCCGAGTTTTGAACAAAGTTTACGGTATCTTCAAATTGTTGCTTTAAATCGCTCATAACTTACTCCTGTTAATTTGGCGCGATTATAACTCGCTTAAATACAGATCGGTAGCTCTATAGGTAAAACCACTTTTCCATTTATGTGTATAATCTCACAGTTTTGATAAGTATCTACTTTATCAATAAGATCTAATTTTCTGTTTTCACTAATTTTTGGAGACCACATCTTGGCCAAGAAAAATAAGCTAAATAAAATTGTCAGTAACATTAATTCCTTGCCATCTTTCCTTCGCTCAACAGCGCTGTCTACTTTTTTTGGAAAGATGGTGAAGTTTACCGGCACTGCTGGAATTACAATTGAAGAGCTCAGCTGCGAACGAGCAGTGATTACACTAAAAAATAAAAAGAGTGTGCAAAATCATATTGGTTCAGTGCATGCTGTCGCCAGTATTCTGATCGCAGAGTCTGCTACCGGATATTTGATTGGTATGAACGTACCTGATAGCGCTGTCCCTGTGATCAAAACAATCAAAGCTGACTATGTAAAACGCGCCAAGGGCGACATGAAAGCCGTTGCAACGCTAAGCAAAAAGCAAATTGCTGATATCCAAAAACTCGAAAAAGGTGAAACCACTGTAAAAGTCAGTGTGACAGACGCTGAAGGCAAAGAACCCATTCTTATGGAAATGGTTTGGGCCTGGACACCTAAAAAACGTTAAGCTCTCCACTTAAAAGCTGAGCAAGTGTTATGTGAATCTGCTTAGTTCAGCTTTTAGTATATTCCCCAAAATCACAACAGCTTGCTCTCGCTCTCTGGTCCATTCATGTGCATAACTTAACCGAATATAGTTATGGTACTTACTCGAATCGGTTGAAAAGATTTCTCCTGGCGCAACAATGACGCCCTCGGCCTTAGCCAAATGGTAGAACTCTGTGCTATCTACACCATCAGGCAACTGTATCCATGCAACAAAACCTCCTTGCGGCTTAGTGATGCGTGTTTCTTTGGGAAAGTGTAGCGCAATTAAATCTAGCAACCTATCGCGCCTCTGGCTGTAAACTTCACGAGCATGCCTCAAGTGACGGTCAAAGCGCCCTCTAGACAAAATATCGGCAACCGCCAGTTGGGGTAAAGCAAAGTGACTGGAGTTGCTTAAAAAACGTTGGTACTCAATTTTTTCCCGATATCGCCCTGGCATCACCCAGCCGACACATAGCTGAGGGTCAAGCACCTTCGAAACTGAAGAGCACAGCAGAATTCGGCCATCCTTATCATAAGATTTAACAGCTTTTGGCCTAGCATCACTGTATGACAGCTCTCCGTAAATATCGTCTTCAATC
>NZ_LWFZ01000001.1:0-15611 GCF_001635225.1 Oleiphilus sp. HI0086 | reverse complement strand
ACTTAACACTGTCAATCATCATTAAAATGTCATGAATACTGTCGATACACTCAACGCTAACTTAAATAAAACTCTCGCTAAAGGTCGTGTCAAGGCGACTAAACCTCCCGCCTGCCCTGCAATCGGCCTTTATCTGTTTGACCCAGCTGTATTACAGGGCCCACTTAGCCATGACGAAGCACAGGCTGTTGTGGCCGAACCTGCCTACTGGTCTTTTTGTTGGGCAAGTGGACAGGTTTTGGCTCAGTTCATTCTGGAGAACCCGGAATATGTGCGTGGTAAGACAGTGCTAGATTTTGGTAGCGGCTCGGGTGTTGTTGCAGTCGCTGCTGCCAAGGCTGGTGCCAAAAAAGTCATAGCTTGTGATATCGACTCAGACGCTCTTGAAGCTTGTCGTGCAAATGCCGAACTCAACTCTCTGAGCTTTGACTACTCTGAAGACTTTATGGCTTTTGATGAAGAGCTCGACCTGATCACCGCGGCGGATGTACTATATGACAAAGATAATCACGACTTGCTAGATTTGTTTACCACTAAATGTCCTCAAGTACTTCTTGCTGACTCCCGCGTAAAAGTACTGCCCTCTTCCGCTTACGATTTGCTTGAAGTAAAAGAAGCCCGTACTTGTCCAGACCTAAATGAGTTTGAAGAATTTAACAAGGTGCGTATTTACCACTCAAACACTTGCTCTTAATAGTTGGCGCAATAAGGATCAGGTGAATCACTGTGCCTAACAAGTCTACAAACCAATCATTTAGCTCGAAACTACGGTGGGGCAAGTAAGCCTGAACAAGCTCAATACCCAGACCAAAGCAAGCCAAGCAAAATAGTATTGCCCTTAAACCTAGCCTTGGATAGGCAATTTGAACCAATAAAGAAAGTACAAAAAATGCTACTAGGTGGAGCACCTTGTCACTCACATTAACTTGCTCCAGCCCCGTAAGGGGTGAAAACGCGGCAATACAAGAGAACAGCAAAGCAAGGTACAAAACGATTTTGTTCAGCCAGGTAAACTGGATTATCTGACTAAAAAGGTGTAGCACTTGAGAACTCCATAAAAGTTTTAGTCTTTGGCTGGTAGATACTTAAGTCTGTGGCATGTAGGCATAAACGGCTACTAGCCTTTAATGCCGACTCGTGAGCATAAAGCCCATCGCCCAATATTGGATGGCCGGTATATAGCATATGAACACGTAGTTGATGAGAGCGACCTGTTATCGGCGTGAGGATGACTCTCGATGCCTGTTCTGAGCGAGTCGTACATTGATAGAAGGTCTGAGCAGCTTTACCTTCATGTGAAATCATCTGTCGAGGCCGATTGGGCCAGTCGGTCTTCAATGGCTGATTAACTTCGCCACTTTCATCTTCCATAAAGCCATAAACCAAGGCTTCATAGCGCTTTTTGACTTCTCTGTCATGAAACTGCCTACTAAGCTCCCTGTGGGAATCCGCATCAAGCGCCAAGACCATCAAGCCCGAGGTTGCGCAATCCAAACGATGAACCACCCTGATAGTGGGAAATTGGTCTTGTAAGCGGCTCAGCAAGCAATCAGCTTTGTCGGGGCCTCTGCCCGGAACTGATAGCAAACCGGAGGGCTTATTAACCACCACAAGCTGTTCATCTGAATAAACAATCTCGATTTGAAAATCTGGACGCATTGGCTACAACTACCTAGTGACATTACTTTGATTTCATCAGAGCACTGCTGAAACTCCAAGCGAGCTATTATACACTGCCTACAACCCTATTAAGCCCTATAAATTTCTTAGACGATATTCTGATCAGGAGCGAATCTTCACATGAAGGGAAATATGTTTACCGGCTTTGGCTATCTGGCTCAAGGTTTCAAGATCATTTGCCAGCCCGGCTTTCGCCTATTTTTACTGGTTCCTTTAACCGTAAATATCATCTTGTTTACGCTGCTCATCATGTGGGCATATAGCCTAGTAGACGGTTGGATGGCGACCTTATTGTCTTGGGTCCCAGAATGGCTAGGATTCATGGAGTGGTTATTCTGGGGAATCTACTTCTTAGCCATCTTAATGACGCTGTTTTATGGCTTTATTGCCGCCGCGAATTTAATCGGCGCTCCTTTTTATGGCTACCTGGCAGAACTCACTGAAAAGCACTTAAGCGGCCAAGATAAAGGTGAAGACTTCTCATGGAGCGAGCTACTGGCAATGGTTCCCAGAACCATCATGCGAGAACTCCAAAAGCTTGTTTATTATATCCCGCGGGTGCTAGTGCTATTGGTTTTAGGCTTAATCCCCGGCTTGAATGTGATTATTGCTGTTATCTGGATTATTTTCTCAGCCTGGATGATGGCCATTCAATATATCGACTACCCGGCAGATAATAATAAGATGAGCTTCCCCGATATGAAAAACTACCTGGCTAGCCATCGTCTGACATCACTAGGTTTTGGGCTGGTAACGTTTGGGGCAACGCTTCTGCCTATCGTGAATTTTCTGGCACTGCCCGCTGCGGTGTGTGGCGCGGTCGCATTTTGGGTAAACGAAGAAAGATCTTTAGGCAATATCAATATGAACTTTGAAGCAGAGGCGCAGAAAAAGCTATCCAAGTAAATGCAGATAGCTCATCAAGATGCATTTGCTAGCGCTTTCTGTTCATTAGCCGAGCTACTGGAAACCATTATCGATGCCGGGAAGTGACAAATAAACTCACTGCCTATGCCTTCTTCACTATGGATTTCCAGCTCGGCATTATGATTGATCAATACATGCTTCACGATCGCTAAGCCCAAGCCTGAGCCGCCACTTGAGTGGTCTCTGCTGGGGTCCGTTCGATAGAAGCGTTCCGTCAAGTGAGGGATGTGAACGGAATCAAAACCTTCACCGGTATCACGCACACAAAAGTGAGCACCTTCTTCATCCAGCCACCAGCTGATGTCGATATCACCACCGGTGGGCGTATACTTAACTGCATTAAACGCAAGGTTTGAGAAGGCGCTATAAAGCTGACGAGAGTCACCGGTAAATAAACAGGGTTTGGTGCTTTCAAAGTCCAAACGAATATTCTGATTTTTGTCAGCGCTAAAGGCTCGTGCGTCGCGGTAGACTTCTTGTAGTACCGGTTCGATATCGATCGCTTGAGTATTACTAGGCAGGCCTTCAGTTTCATACTTGGCGAGTAACAAGAGGTCACTAATCAGGCTTTCCATCCGTTTCGTTTGCTCTTGCATTGAATTTAAGGCTCTTCGCCACTTCTTAGGTGTATCTTCAGCATCCTGGAAGGTTTCGATATAACCTCTAATAACCGTCAATGGCGTTCTCATATCATGAGAAACATTGCTAACGAAGTCACGCCGCATCTGTTCAAGTCGCTGCACACGCGTCACATCTTGCGCGAAAACCAAGCGGTCATCTTTGCCAAACAAAGTGATATGTACTTGCAAAGTTGCACTTTTATTTAAAGGTGAACGTAGCTCTAAAGGTTCGTCGTAATTCTTGCTTTCAAAATATCGCTTAAAGGAAGGGTCTCTAAGCAAATTTGTTATCAGCTGACCTCTATCTGACTCTCGTTTAAAGCCAAGTACTGTACTTGCAGAGTCATTCCACCAGTCCATCGCACCTTCAGAGTTAGTCATGACGACAGCCTCTTTTAGTGCATTGGTAGATAATTGGACACGAGCAATCATTGACCGCAAGTTTTCTTGAGTAATGCGATTTTGATATTGAATTTGATATAGACCGTCAAACAGATCGCCCCATAAACCATGGCTTTCGGGAATTGCTTGGTCTTCTTGTACACTGTAAAGCCAACGATGCAGCTTAACAGCCTGGCTGATTGTCCAGGCTAAGTAGGCAAAGCAGCCAATCGCGAGAACCCACGCTAATTCCCCAATCAGCAGGCCAAGTACCAGCAAGCCAATCACAGCCCAAAAAAGGGAGTATAAGTGACCGATGATTCGTTTGTGCATAACCTTATGCTCCAGCACAGGAAGACAGATTCATTCTCTGATTCAATAGTTTGCCATTAAAACGCAAACGGTACAGAGAGTGTGCACCCTTCGTCAATGATCGAAGTCATGTGCATGAAAAATCGAGCTCCTTGCCACCTTTCTTATTTTATAACAAAGTTACCAATGCTCAAGCGCTATGCAGCACCTTGAGCAGAAAAACGATAGCCAGTACCTCGAACAGTTTGAACCAGGTATTCATGCCTTTCACCTAATGCCTTGCGAAGGCGCCGAATATGAACATCAACGGTTCGATCTTCAACATAGACATTGCCACCCCAAACTTGATCAAGTAGCTGGGAACGGCTATAAACGCGGTCTTGATGCGTCATAAAGAACTGCAGTAGCTTAAACTCAGTTGGCCCCATGCTCAGCAAATTATTGTGAGCGGTAACGCGATGACAAACTGGGTCAAGTACCAATCCATCTATTTCGATTTCACTTTCGACACCCGCAGGCGTCGCACGACGAAGTACAGCTTTAAGACGAGCAACCAATTCACGAGGAGAAAAAGGCTTAGTAATATAGTCGTCGGCACCGACTTCCAAACCCTGTACTTTATTATCCTCTTCGGTTTTAGCTGTCAGCATAATAATAGGGATATCACTGGTCGCTTCATTGCGTTTCAAGCGTCTTGCCAATTCAATTCCGCTAGTGCCTGGCAACATCCAATCAAGTAAAATCATATCGGGACGTTGATCCACAATAGCAATAAATGCATCCTGCGCATTTGAAGCTTCGATACAATTGTAATCAGCCATTTCTAAAGCAACAGCAATCATTTCTCTGATTGATGCTTCATCATCAACAATTAATACGGTTTTTTCTGACATAGTACTTACTCCAAAAATCAAACTGTATTAAAACGGCAAGCTGTTACAGTTTTATGACACTACACTGTAAGCCTATGCTGAGAACCTAATGAGCGCTCCTTTTTGCGAAGTTTTACAATTCACCTGACATAAAAGTCTAGAAACAGTCCCAGGAATAAAACCATACCCACCCAGTTATTGTTCAAAAACGCCTTAAAGCACTCATCTCTGTCACGATGGCGAATCAAGTGCTGCTGATATACAAATAGTACCGACGCAACGACAATACTCAGAAAGTAAAACTGCCCCATTTCAAGCTGTTCACCTAACAAGCTCAGCGTCAATATCACCAAAACCTGCAAAAATGCGATAATCGCCCGATCAGCCGAACCAAATAAGATGGCCGTGGATTTAACGCCGATTTTGATATCATCATCCCTATCGACCATGGCATACATCGTATCATAAGCAACGGTCCACAAGACTGTTGCCATATAGATCAACCAGATATGCGCAGGCAGTTCATTCACTTGCGCGGCATAAGCCATAGGAACGGACCAGGCAAATGCAGCACCTAAGACCACCTGTGGTAAATAAGTATAGCGCTTCATGAAGGGATAAGCAGAAGCAAGTGCGAGTGCACCAAATGAAAGGTAAATTGTCAGTTCATTGGTAAACAAAACCAGGATGAAAGACAACAGACATAAAACGGCGAAAAAGATCAAAGCCTGTTTTGCACTCACCCGCCCCGTCACCAGAGGGCGAGCTTCAGTGCGCTTTACATGACCGTCTATTTTTCTATCCGCAAAGTCATTGATTACGCAGCCTGCCGAGCGCATGAAAACAGAGCCGGCGATAAAAATAGCTAACACATCCATAGCTGGTATGCCCTCGGCAGCAAACCATAATGCCCAAAGCGTTGGCCACAAAACCAGATAAATACCTATAGGCTTATCCAACCTCGCAAGCCTTACGTAGTCCATTGCAACACTTGCAAACGCGGGTTTACTCTGAGTATTCATATGCCTATTTCTCTCGTTTGCTTGCCTCAAATACCCGAGGCATAAATAGTTCGCTCACCAGCAATGGTTTCTGACGAAGAAAAAATACCGAGCGCCGCCCAAATACGGGTTCTTTAAACTGTTTCACCAAGGAGACACTTTCAAGCTTACTACGCGTCATAACTCTGGATTTAAACAGAAATGCGCCTAAAGGCTTATCTCCCAAATACTGAAGCTGTCTTTCATAACCACTTAGCGTTGTTTTCGGAATAATACTGCGCGCTATCACCCATACTTCTCCGAAACAAAGCAGCTCAACTTCCCTGACCAGCGCTTTCTGACGCTCTCTCACTTTTAGTATCCGCCTCTCCTCAAGACTTGGTACAGCCCAGCCTTGATAAGTGACACGCACACTAAAGTTATTATTTGATGCTTCGATAAGCCTCTTGGTAAGTGAACCTTGATCAAAGACCCAGGAACCATATTGTTTAGGCACTTTCCAGTCGGGTATCCGCCGAGCGGCTGGCTTTAGCATCACATGCCCTTAACTGCGTAAATACCCGGCGCATTCCGCCAATAGCCTTGATAATCCATACCAAAACCAAAAACAAAACGATCCTCAACATTTAAACAAGTATAGTCAGCGAGCAGATCCTTGGTCGCCTTTCTGTCATGTTGCTTATCCAATAAAACCGTCGTCAGAACACGCGCTGCACCTTGCTGCCGACAATAATCCTGTACATGTAAGAGGGTATGCCCTTCATCAAGGATATCATCAACCAGAAGAACGGTTCGGCCCGACAGTGCTTTTACCGGCTTAGCCAGCCAGTCCAAGCGGCTGCCAGAGGTTTCATTCCCATATCGGGTAGCGTGTAAATAATCCAGCTCTAGTGGAAAATTCAAATGAGCGAGTAAGTGACCACAGTACACCAAACCGCCATTCATAATTGAAATAACCAGAGGGTTGTCGGTCGCTAAGTCTTGCTCAATATCTTTGGCTGTCTTTTCAATTGCATCACTTAGCTCAGACATATCGATTAGGCAGTCGGCCTCATTAAAGACTTTCTGGGCTTCGACGGTTTTGGTATTGGACATAGATCTTCCTGATAAAATGGCTGTGCAGATTATATCTGTGAGCCTGCCTGGCCGCAAAGTTACTATCGCTGAAATAGTGAAAGATTTGTGCTGATCGAGCTGATTCGGTAAATTAGCCCGCTAAGTGAATGAGGCAACATTTATTCTCTAAACTAGAATCTTCTCTTCGCATAAGCAAGCGGGCGCTAGTGTAAACCAGAGAGGCATGTTTGTATGCATTCGAAAGGCAAGTAACATTTTGATAATACAGGTATAAAGAATGAAGAAGTGGCAATGCGTAGTCTGCGGATTAATTTATGATGAGAGCGAAGGCTGGCCTGATGATGGCATCGAAGCGGGCACCTCATGGGAAGATGTACCCGAAGACTGGCTTTGCCCTGACTGTGGTGTAGGCAAAGAAGACTTTGAAATGGTAGAGATTTAACATGAATACTTCACCTATCGTTGTCATTGGTAGTGGCTTGGCCGGATATAATCTTGTTAAGGAGGTTCGCAAGCTGGACCAGGAAAGCGAGATTATTGTGATCACTCAGGATGACGCACACTCTTATTCCAAGCCTATGCTCTCGACAGCACTTGCCAAAGGCAAGCAGGCTGATGAGCTATCAATGGCCGACCCGGGAAAGTTCGCGGCACAGCACAATATTTCAATCAGAAATCATACGAGTGTTGACCGAATCGATACTTCTGCCAAAGCAATCCTGATAGGTGAAGAACGCTTAGACTACAGCAAGCTAGTGCTTGCTTGTGGTGCTCAGGTCAATAAGCTCAGTTTTCCCGGAAGTGAGCTTGAGAAAGTCGTTTCAATCAATGACCTAATGGACTACCGCCGTTTTCGTTCTTTGTTAGGCGAAAACTGCTCAGAAAGCCAGAACCATGTACTGATCATGGGTGCCGGCTTAATCGGCTGTGAATACGCGAATGACTTATTGGCAAGCGGTTATAAGGTAACTATCGTTGACCCTTCAAAATCAGCCTTAAACAGTTTGATTCCTGAAGAGGCCGGACAAGCGCTTATCGAAGGCCTTAGTGATGCAGGTTGTCAGTTTGAAATGCAAGCTCATGTAAGCGAAATCACTGAACAAGGAAATGGTTTGCTTGCTCGTTTAAGTAATGGCCAAGAACTTGAGTGTGCCTTGGTTATTTCTGCCGTCGGCCTGAAAGCCAATATACAAATTGCTCAAGACTCGGGGATTGAATGCCAGCAAGGGATTGTCACCAACGCCTTGCTACAAACTAGTGCAGAAGATGTCTACGCCTTAGGTGACTGCGCAGAGATCGAAGGGCAGGTCAGACTCTACGTGCTGCCACTAATGACCTGCGCACGCACCTTAGCGAAGACTCTGACCGGCACACCGAGCCAGGTAAGCTTCGGCATCATGCCGATAGCAACTAAAACACCCGCCTGCCCCGTCGTCGTTTGCCCACCTGCCAGTGCTTCAGGCCAATGGCGCTTCGAACAAGATGGCCTGAATATTTGTGGTCGTCATTATAACGAGCAAGACTGTTTGGATGGTTTTGTACTAACTGGGCAACGCTGTGTTGAAAAACAAGCGCTAGTTAAAGAGCTCAGTAGTCTTTAAGCTAAAGACTCCCTGAATTAGGCGCTTTGTTTAAAACTCAACAAAGCGCGATTAATAAAGTGAGTCATGATCATGCAAGACGTACTACAACAACTCATCGATGTCCTTCAACTTAAGCAACTCAACAACTTAGTCTTTGAAGGTTGCAGCGAAGATTTGGGCTTCAAAAATGTATTCGGTGGACAGGTCTGTGGTCAAGCACTGATGGCGGCTTATCAAACAGTCGATCAACTCAGCGCTCACTCAATGCATGGCTACTTTTTACGCCCAGGGGATCATTCTCTACCAATTCAGTACGAAGTGCAGATTATTCGAGACGGTAGTTCTTTCGCAACACGGCGAGTCATTGCCCGGCAAGACGACAAAGAGATTTTTACCCTCAACGCTTCGTTTCAAAAAGATGAAGCGGGTTCAGAACACCAGTTTGATATGCCCGAAAGCAAGTCGCCAGAAGAACTGGCTTCCGAGCTGGAAATACGTCGTCGCTTTAAGCACCTGATACCTGAAAAACTTAGGGAGCAGTTCACCCGCGATAAACCAATCGAAATCAGACCAGTTAAGCCAATTGACTATACCAACCCGGATATTCGTCCACCCTATAAGCAAAATTGGTTTAGAGCGGTGGCATCAGTCCCCAATGATCTATCATTACACCATTGCCTTCTGGCCTATGCCTCGGACTTCGGCCTGCTTGGTACTAGTATGCTGCCGCACGGTTTGAGTTTTATGCAAAAAGGCATGCAAGTTGCGAGTCTTGATCATTCGATATGGTTCCATCGCCCTTTCAAGGTTGATGAATGGTTACTTTACGATATGGATAGCCCTAGTGCGTCAGGCGGAAGAGGCTTTAATCGAGGGAATATTTTTAACCAACAAGGTGAGTTAGTTGCTTCAGTATGCCAGGAAGCATTGATTAGAAAACGTAGTTAAAACTGCAAATGCGTGACGCCTTGCTAGGATACGTCACGCGTATCGCTTTCAGACTTATCAAGCCACTGAAGTAGCCTCTCCATCGGCAAAGGTGGGGTTAGTAAATAACCTTGAACAGAATCGCACTTTAGCTCTCTTAAGCGCTCCATCGTCTCTTCATTTTCGACACCTTCTGCCACCACCTGATAACCCAGTTTTTGGCACATGTTAATGGTTGCTTCAGCAATGAGCTCATTGCCCTCATCCCCACATATTCCCGATATCAAGGATTTATCGATTTTAATCTCTGTCGCCGGTAATGACTTTAAATACGCCAAAGAGGAGTAGCCAGCGCCAAAGTCATCAACCGATAAACGTAAGCGTAAAGCACACACTTTATTTAAGACCTCAATCGCATCCAAAGGATTCGCCATCATCGAGGTCTCAGTTAACTCAAAATAAATGCGCTGAGGATCGCTGTTGTTATCAGCCATTTGAGCGCTCAGAAAATCAATCAAATCTCCCTCTCGCAGGTTCAACACCGATAGATTGATTGACATATTCAAGTCCCAACCAAGCTCTTTGAGACTATTCTGGGCTTTAAGTGCATTGCTCACCACCCAGCGTGTTAATGCTTTAATAATGCCTGTTTGTTCGGCAATCTCAATAAACTCATCAGGCCTAACCAAGCCATAACGCTCATGGTTCCACCTTACCAAGGCCTCCATACCTACAACTCGATTCTCTTTAAGAGAGTATTTAGGCTGAAAGTACAAAGCCAGATGATCATTCTTGATCGCTTCCTTCAATTCAGAAACCATCATCAAGCGGCGCGCATTGTATTGATCATATTCAGGGCGATAGTAAGAAAGGTGTCGCTCAAGTGCTTCCGATGAGTCTGCAGCTACTTGGGCATGGCGCAATAAAGTTTCGGTGTTCAAACCGTGCTCAGGACAAACAGCCACACCAATTACCGGACGCAGTTCCAGACGCATCTCCTTAAACTCAATTGGTTGCATTGCCTGCTTTAGAATTTCATTTACCTGCTCTGTGTGGCTTTCCGCAAGCTCTGCCTCAACGAGCATCACAAATGAGCCTGGCTCCAAAGAACAAATTAATGCTTCCTCGGAAGGCCCCTGAAGTTTGACGATACCTGGCATATTAACCGACAATGCAGCGAAATTCTGAGCCACCTCGACCTGCATTAAATCAGTATTATGGTGACCCAAGGTACGACTGATCTCCATATAACGAAGGATTTCGATCACACAAATAGCGATCCGTTTATTCCCACGAGACTCAATAACCAAATTAGCCTGCTGCTCAAAGCAGGAGCGGTTTGGCAAGTGGGTCGTGGGATCAGATAAAGACTTGTTTAATAGCTTCTGTTCGGTTTCTCTGCGCTCAAGTTGCTCCAGTAATCGTGCTTCTTGCGCAGCTATTCGCTGCCTATGCTCTTGATAGAAACGTGAGGCTAAGGCTGCGTTTAGTATAAATAGCTCTAGTGCTGAACCGATCTGCATACCGTACTCGGTAACGAAGCTCACCGGCATCAGGCCCTGTTTACTGAGCGCAGATATCGTCACACCAAACATGAAAGTACTCCATGCTGTGGCATAGATCCACGCCATCCTATTCCCCATAAAGCCCAATATTGGCCCCATTATGAGTAAAACAAAGCTGCCAGGAATGGCCCCCATCACCGACAATTGCAAGGAGGTCTGCGCATCAAATACCAAGATGCCAGCAAGGCCAATCAAGGCAATACCAATGATCGCATTGATTAAATACCCCAAAGTCTTACTGTATTGCTCAGGCTTGAGAAATTCTCGTGAGAATAGCGCTGAAAAAAGTAAACAGCTGGACGGCAATAACAATAAAAGCGTGTGATGAAACTCGGGGTTATCTGAATAAATAAAGGGGAAAAGCTTCGCTCTCATAATACCAAAGAACAGCATGTACAAGAATGCTGCGACTGAATAGTATAAATACAGCTTTTCCCTGAGCGCGACAAAGATTAATAAGTTAAAGAAGACAATAACTGATACAACGCCAAAGTAGGTCGCATGTAATGCGTCTTCTTTTCCTAGCTGCACAAAGGTGCTCGTTGCATCAGAAATTTTCATCGGAACCAACTGAGAACCTGCCGTGTCGACTCTTAGATAAATCTGGTGGGTTTCACCCGCAGCTATTTTGACAGGAAAGAGAAAATTAGGGTGATCTATCAGGCGCTGCGAATAGGGCTTTCTATCTCCGGTGTGAACTTCACTGACTAAGTTGTCACCTGCAAAATGATAAAAATCCACATAATCCAACAAAGGGTAACTGATCTCTAGAATCTGCTCCTTTTGCGCCTGGCTTGGGTTACTTAATTCAAAACGATACCAGTACGGATAACGCTGATAACCAAAGTTAGCCGAGTCTTCACTAAGACCTTTCCATTCACCTTCTCTTACAAGGCTTTTTATTGCCTCTATGCCGCTGTTACCTGAGTGATCTACTAGGTATTCACTTCGAATAATACGGGGCGCACCATCGTCTGGCATCACATTCGTAATACCCCAAGCAGGCCCGATAAAGCTTCCACTTAGACACAGCAAGAATATCAGTAGCGGCCTAAGCAAAATGTTTTTTAAGAACGTCATATATAAGGTTGGCTAATTTTAGTGTAAACAATTTCTCTGTTTCTTAAGCGTAGCAGGACAATTGATTTTTTCCTCTGCTCACTTGATATACATTTATGAGTAGATTCCCCCTTATTCACAAACTATTTCAAACAAATACATGCTATGACTTCAACTAAGCTCTATACTGAAGCTATGCTGCCTATAAAAAATATACTTGTAGAAAATAAGGAGTTATCGATGAGTAGTGCAGAAGCGAGCAAACAAGCCAAAATAATTAGTGAACTACGCGTCTTTATTCGAAAGTGTCTAAGTGACCCTAGTGTTTCAACAAAATGCATGGAGATCGCACGCGAGCTGAAAAATGAACCTGATGCTTCCGCTAAAATAGCAGAGAAGATCAGCGCCTCAACAATTGTTAGAATTCCTGAACAATTGAGTGATGCTGATAAGATCTTCTTGGAAGTCATTCACGAAGTCTTAGATGACGAAGCTGCGTTATATTAAGCTGAAGCAGTAATCTAGATTTAGCCTTGAGTGATTAAATCTATGCACCAATAGTCTGTGTTTATCTCAGACTATTGGCTATCCTCGGAGAGCTGACACAAACTACGCAATAACTTCATTGCTCGTTGAACCTCCATAGAAGCGTTCACGATTTCTTTCTGCTCTGCCAGAATATCTCTTAATGTATCAGTGGTCGTCAGTGGATTTGCTAATACCACTCGAAAGACGACACATGCTTGTCGATTATACTTCGGGGGTTCCAAACGCGTTCTTGAAACAAACGATAGGCCTTTCTCACGCTGAGTTTTTTGTACAAACTTAGTGATACGATCCAGAACTGCATTGATCTTTTCCATCAAAATATCGTCTGCAACTGCTAACACCGACGTTGCAAACTCCGGGCAATAACGATAAGTAATAATATTTAACTCAGGATAGGTAATCACCTCGAAGTCCTGATCGTTGTCGATCATGGCAGCAAAAGCTTTGGCTTTATTGATACCTTCGTTGATCAATATCTCGTATCCATCTTTGGCAATAATCTTCAGGCCAGAGTGAATCAGCATCGCCATTCCCGGGCGTGAACCTTCGAGAGTTGTACTTCCCAAATCCTTCGAGCCACGACGGACAACATACTGAGCATGATGTTCAATGGCCTTCAGTTTCTTTGGGTCCTTAAACACCACCAAGCCACTACCCATCGGAACATATAACTGCTTGTGTGCATCCAGGGTGACAGAATCTGCTTTTTCGATGCCTTTTAATAAAGAGCGATAGTCATTTGAAAATAATGTCGGGCCACCCCAGGCTGCATCGACATGAAAGTGAGCCTTAAACTCGCGCGCGATTTCAGCCACTTCTTCAAGAGGGTCGATATTGCCTGTCTCTGTTGTACCGGCAATGCCAATCACGCTAATTATGCAGATATTTTCTTTCTTCAAGCGAGTGCAGGTATCTCGTAAGGCTTCCAGATCTATACGGTTATGCTCATCAGTCTCTACAGAAACCAGGTAATCTCGACCTATGCCGATAATATCTGCTGTTTTGCTAAAAGAGTAATGCCCTCTTTTTGAGACCACGATTGCAGCACCATCATAACCATAGTACTTAATCGCTCGAAATAAGCCTTCATGGGCAACGCCCTTGAAGTTTCCTTCGGGTGGAAAGGCTAAATTTCGAGCCGCCCAAAGAGCTGTGATATTGGCAATGGTGCCGCCTGAGCACATTGCCCCCAATGCATGCCCTGCATCGTGCATCCACTTGCTATAAAAATCACTGTCTTCAGCGTATACCAGGCGGTGCAACATCCCGAGCACCTGTCTCTCTAGGGGCGTAAACGCTTTCGAGGTTTCGGTTTTTACCAGGTTCTGGTTGAGCGCAATCATGATCTTGGAAAGCGGCAACATGAAATAAGGTAAAGCAGAGGTCATATGACCAACGAAGCTAGGCGATGAGGTGTGAACAGACTGCGCAACTATTTTATCTAGAAGAAATTGAGTATGTTCGGATACAAAAATGGGCTTTTCAGGAATCCTGGGATCAGAAAAGTCTTTTTCCATTTCTTGCAAATCATGTTCGACCGCGACGATATGGTCCTGCATAAATCCTGCAAGATTATTAGAAACGTCTTTATCAATACGGCTAAGAGTAGAGTCTGGTGCTTCGGGTACTGTAAATACTCGATACATACTCTCTATGCTTGCCTGAGCAAACTTCTGCTTATGGTATAACTTGTCCAACATAGCTCACAACGTAGATTCAATACCCAAAATTTGAACGGGCGCTAGTATAGTCGGTCGTACAAAGGATAACCAGCCAAGGTCTCTTGCAATGGACCAATATCGTTTAAAAAACCTTATTGACTGGGAAGAATTGCCAAATCACCACTCTTTTGAAGCGATGCCAGCAACTGCTCCTTTAGATTTTTCACACTTTGATATTCAAGCTGAGCCGTAATTTCCTGCTCGACTTGATAAAAAGGCTTGGCAATATGCTCCTGGTTAGCATGATAAAAGTCACTCACGCGTTGACTATCAACTTCATATTCAGACTTTGGAAAAAGTGTTTTGCCTGCCTGCTCAGCACTCACCTTATGATCTTTCGCATACTGATAAATATGCATCTGCAAAGCGGCCATTTCGAGAGTTCTGCGCCTCTCGCGCTCTAACTTGCTAATACGTTCCTTAAACTCTGGCGACAGGTCTTCGAGATTTTTATCAATGCCTTTATAAACCAATAAAGGGGCGCGCTCTTCGACTTCTTTCTGCGCAGCATTCTGAGCCAAGAGGTTGGCTAGAACCATGCCAAATGAAAAGGCAAAGAACATCATAATGAACTGCGTTCTCCCCGGTTTCTGACTTTCTTTCAAAACGCTTCCTCTCTTACTCTATGACAGGTCAAGACACTGATACATGCAAAGACTTGTTTTAGTTCAAGCATAGACACATACTTCTGAAATTACAGGTTTACTTAAATTTTTGTCCTTGCCGGTCATTTAAATTCTTTATCGCCCTATTTACTAAGAAGCCACTATGCTTGAAAAGCTATTCTCCAATATTTTTGACGCTGCCCAGCAGTCTTTCTGTCGCTACCCCGTAGTGCTTAGTGGCGACAAGAATTGGTGTTTAGATACGGTTCAAAGCAACTCGCTTTTCGGCGATATAAATGAGGCTATTTATATCAGCGCCTCCGAACCTATTAAAGGCTTTAAGTCTGTTTCTGCACATAAAGTTAAAAGCCTCTTGGGTGGTGATTGTAATCTGTTGCTTTGGGATGGCTTCGATGGCTTAAGCCCGGACGGACTTGGTGGAGCATCTGGACTTGTTCGCGGAGGAGGCTTATTTATCATCATGGTGCCCCCTCTCGCTGACTTGGCTAAAGCACCTGACCCAGACTATCGCCGCATGTGCAGTGACGAGTCAGAGTTATCTAAAACAAACACCTTTTTTCTCCAGCGTTTGATTAGCTTTTTTAACAGTCAGGATTGTCTGCTATTTTGCCAAGAGAATCAGTCTCAGCTTCCTGCTGTTCCTGCGGCTGCGACGACTCAGGTACAGGCCCTACCCACACCTGACCAGCGCGAAGCAATTGAGCTAATCAC